>MNGW01000090.1:24399-27798 GCA_001918935.1 Acidobacteriales bacterium 13_1_40CM_3_55_5
TGGTCGTTGTTCGAGCGATTTTTCGATGGCATGCTGCGGGTTTACGATCGCACGCTGCAGTTCACGCTGCGACATCGCGTCGCCACCATGGCGGTGTCGGCCGCAGTCCTGGTGGCAACGGTCTATCTCTTTATTGTGATCCCCAAAGGCTTCCTGCCGGATGAAGACCAGGGCCAGATCTTCATTTTCACCGAAGGTCCGCAAGGCATTTCTTTCGACAGCATGGTCGAACATCAGTTGGCGTTGACTCAGGTCGTGTTACAGCAGCCGTGGGTAGATTCATTCATGTCGACGGCGGCAGGAGGCAATGCGGGACGGATTTTTGTGCGCATGAAGCCGCGGAACGAACGCAAATCAGCGGCAGAGATCATTCAGGAGCTCCGTCCCAAACTGGCGTCGGTTCCGGGAATCAACGCTTTTCCTCAGATGCTGCCGCCCATCCGCATCGGCGGCCAGCTCACAAAAAGTCAGTACCAGTTCACGTTGCAATCTCCGGATACCGACGAACTTTATCAGGGCGAGCCTAAGTTCGAAAGCCGGCTACGCAGCGATCCCCAATTCCGGACACTGCTGCAAGACGTGACTAGCGATTTACAGATTAAGAACCCACAGGTCAACGTAGATATCGATCGTGACAAAGCGTCGAGTCTCGGGGTTACCGCCCAACAAGTAGAAGACGCGCTTTACAGCGCTTACGGGCAACGCCAAATCTCAACGATCTACGCGCCGAACAATGCCTATCGAGTCATCACAGAACTGGAAAATCAATATCAGCTCGACCCATCGGCACTGTCGATGCTCTATGTCCGCTCCAGCAGCGGACAACTGGTGCCGTTGAATGCCGTCGCCAAACTCACGCGTACCGTGGGACCGCTCACCATCAATCACCTGGGCCAATTGCCGGCGGTGACGGTTTCATTCAACTTACGTCCGGGAGTGTCATTGGGAGCCGCGGTCAGCGCTGTCAACAAAGCCGCACGGGAAATGCTTCCCGCAACCGTCAGCCCCAGTTTTCAGGGCACGGCGCAGGCCTTTGAGTCCTCGATCAGCGGATTAGGGCTGTTGTTGTTGATGGCGATCCTGGTCATCTATTTGGTGCTGGGAATTTTGTATGAGAGCTTCATCCACCCGATCACGATTCTTTCCGGTTTGCCGTCCGCAGGTTTTGGAGCGCTGCTCACGCTGATGATCTTCCATCTCGATCTGAATCTCTACGCGTTCGTGGGCGTCATCATGCTGGTGGGCATCGTCAAGAAAAATGCCATCATGATGATCGACGTGGCGCTCGAAAAACAGCGCGACGGCGGCGAATCGGCGCAGGAAGCCATCTATCAAGGTGCGCTGCTGCGTTTCCGTCCCATCATGATGACCACCATGGCTGCGCTCATGGGCACGTTGCCCATCGCGCTGGGATTTGGTGCGGGGGCGGAATCGCGGCGTCCGCTCGGCCTGGCCGTGGTCGGAGGATTGGTTTTTTCGCAATTGCTCACTCTTTACATCACGCCCGTTTTCTATACTTACATGGAATCCTTCCAGAACTGGTTGAGGTCGTTTCGAAAGCGGAAGACGGTTCCCGAACGAGCCTTCGAAGAAGAACCAGTATTCGCGGGGAAATCCGGCAGCAAGATCGCTTGACCTTTTCATTTTAGCCAGTAACCTCGCCTGAGCTTTCGACTGACCAGAAATGTCCTGCAAGTGGTACTTACCTCCTGCGTTCCAAAGAAGATAGGCTGAGCAAAGTTCCTTAAAGAGCCAAACTCATTGAATAGGAGGATCTGTGATCCGCCGATTTGTGTGGCTGGTTGCTCTGTGCACCCTCTCGCTTGCTACCGATGATCCTGCTCAACCTTCGCTAACCATCTACAACCAGAACTTTGCCGTCGTTCGCCAAGAACTACCGTTAGAGCTGAAGTCCGGCGTGAATAGCGTCCGTGTCACGGACATCACTATGCACCTGGAACCTGACTCCGTGATCTTGCGCGACCCGACCGGGAAACAATTTATTCAGGTGCTAGAGCAAAACTACCGTGCCGATCCGCTGTCAGAGTCGCTTTTGCTTTCACTATTTGAAGGCAAAACGATTGACTTCCTGGTGCCTCGCGAAAACAAGCAAGAAATTGTCCCGGGGAAGATCATCCGAAGCGGCTATGTGCCTCACAGCCCCATAGCGATGCGCCAGTACGGCACTCAGTATTACCAGGCGCAGATGGCGCAGGGCGGCTCGGAGCAGCCCATCGTGGAGGTCGACGGGAAGGTGCGCTTCGGCCTGCCGGGAACGCCATTATTCCCCGCCCTCGGCAACGACACAGTGCTCAAGCCGACGTTGCAATGGCTGCTCTCCACCCCGAACCCCGGACCATTGCGGGCTGAATTTTCGTATGTAACCGGGGGGCTGACCTGGGAAGCCGACTACAACATTGTCGCGCCGGAAAAAGGAAACGCCGTCGACGTTGTCGGCTGGGTCACAATGGACAATCAGAGCGGCAAGCGTTTTCAGAATGCTCGTATCAAGCTGATGGCGGGAGACGTAAACAAGATTCAACCAGAACAAATGTATGACCGAGTACAGGTGTTCGCGAGTGCCGCCCCAATAAACGGCGCAGAAACCCCACCGGTGACGGAAAGAACCTTCGACGAATATCACCTGTATACTCTGGCCCGTTCCACCACTCTGGACGACCGTGAAACCAAACAAGTGGAGTTCATAAGAGCTGGTAACGTTTCGACCACACAAATCTACATCTATGACGGCCTCAAACTTGATCCCAATCGCTATAACGGATGGAACTGGGAGAACATCCGCAATGACTTCTCGTATGGTACGGAATCAAACCCTAAGATATGGGTTATGCGAGAGTTCAACAACTCGGAAGCCAACCACTTGGGTATGCCGCTGCCGAAAGGGCGGGTGCGGTTCTACAGACGCAATGACGATGGGCAGATTGAGTTCACCGGGGAGAACGTGATCGATCACACTCCGCACGACGAAAAGGTGCGTGTCTATACGGGAAATGCTTTCGACCTAACGGGCGAGCGTCGCCGCACCGACTACCGGGTCGACACGAATCGGCAGACGATTGACGAATCTTTCGAAATCAAGGTCCGCAATCACAAGAAAGAGCCGGTGGATGTTCGTGTAGTAGAGCACCTGTATCGTTGGATTACTTGGGATATCTCGGCTAAGTCCGATCCGTATCGAAGGACGGATAGCAAGACCATTGAGTTTCCCCTGACGATTCCGCCGGATGGAGAGAAGGCGATTACGTATACGGCGCATTACACATGGTGAATGCTAGCAATGCAGGGCCATATATGAGATAGCTTCTAGTCTCATGAGTCATAAATAGCTTGCATAAATAATCGGATGAGAGTATGGTGGATCATGTCCAATCCACGAGG
>MNGW01000048.1 GCA_001918935.1 Acidobacteriales bacterium 13_1_40CM_3_55_5
CGTCCGAGCAGGTGGTAAAAAATTATCTGCGAACCACGTTCGACAAACTGGGTGTCTGGAGCCGATTGGAACTGGCGCTCTATGTGGCCCGGCAAGGGGGTGCAGGCTGGCGGGATACACGGAACCTGGCTTCGGAATCCGCGTTGCAGTCGGACCCAAGTGGTGTTTTGCCGCAGTCGGATTAAGCATTCGTTTCCTATGGGCGGCGCGTCCTACGGGAGGGACATTCAACCGGGTGGCTCACTAACCCGCGTCACGAGGGCCGTTCCGCATGATTTAGGACTAGTTATTCACAACCTGAGCCCTAGGTTCCCCCTGAAAGTAGGCTCCAGCGGCGTGGTTCATGGCAGTGACAGTTTGTTCGACAGAATCGGTGGTGAGCGGCTTCCAACGGGTTGCACAATTTCAGGGCATTAGCCTGTGGACGACAGGCATCTCTTTGAAAACGGGGATGCTAAATCCCTACGAAGATGGTTGACGCAAGACGCTCGGGGGGCTAGTACGGGCTCAATTCCTTCACCGTTCTCAATTGTCCACAGTCTGGCCGTAGCGAATGGAGGCAAGTGCATGGTCCCGTATTCTGCTCGAGCCCATGGTGCCAAGGCTAGGATCTTAGTGGTGGATGACTCGCCTGCCATGCTGCGGTATCTGCGGCTGATTTTGGAAATCGATTTATACCAGGTCGAGACCGCCAGCAACGGGACTGACGCATTGCTGCGCATCCGTCAAGGCTGTTCTCCCGCGGTCGTCCTGCTGGATCTGCAGATGCCAGGGATGGATGGGTTGAAGACCTTGCAACGCCTGCTTAAGCTTCAGCCGGACTTGAACGTCATCATGTGTTCAGGCGTGGATGATCCCGCCAAAGTACGACGCGCGACATTGTTGGGTGCGAAGTCATACCTGACCAAACCGGTTCAGCGCCTGTATCTTTCGGCCGCGGTGCAGCGCTGTCTGGGTTCGATTCCTATGGAATCCGCGGAAACAAAATCGCACGGCAGCGTGATTGCCTCGACGCCTGGTCCACCCGCCCGCTACAATTCGAATTGATTTACTGTAGAAGATCGCGCCGACGTCGGGATATTCTGATCTGCACCAGACTAGGTAGAATCTGCTACATGGGAATCCG
>MNGW01000020.1 GCA_001918935.1 Acidobacteriales bacterium 13_1_40CM_3_55_5
TGAAAGAGGCCGAGAACGCAATGGTTCCCATGCTTCTGGAACGTTATGGAGCGGCTGCCGGAGCGCCTCCCATGGCCCGCGCCGCCCGCACCGCCGCCAATCGCCGCGAGTTTGGTGCAACGGGGACCCAGGACAAGTAACCCTCACGCGCACTTACTTTTACGTGGCGCCGGGAAACCGGCGCTTTTCTTTTTCCTGCTTTCAGATCCTGAAGCTACGGGCAGAGCTCAAACCGGTAATTGCATCTAATTAAGTGAAGTCCAGGCCCTGATTTCCGATGATTGAATCTGTGGGTAGGGCACCGATGTCGGTCGCGTGCCCAAAAGCAACAGTCGGCGGCATTGGGAGGATTTATGAGAATTAATATAAAAAGAATGTGGTGTTTTGCAGTTTTGCTGGCGTTAAGTCTGGCTTCGCCACAACTATTTGAAGCCCGCGTCCAGCCGTCCCACGGCTTTGATATGTTTTCCGCGCAGGAAGAAGTTCAAGCCGGGCAGCAGGCCGCGCAACAGGCCACCAAACAGCTTCCCGTACTACCTGACTCTGACCCGGTCACCCGTTATGTCCAGCGTCTGGGCAAGGAACTTTCTTCCCACGCTCCGGGGCAAAAGTGGCCATATACCTTTCACGTGGTCAATCAAAACGAAATCAATGCCTTCGCTCTTCCTGGCGGCCCTGTGTACATCAACGTCGGAACCATCCAGGCGGCAGATACTGAAGGTCAGCTAGCCGGAGTCATGGCGCACGAAATTTCTCACGTGGTACAGCGTCACGGTACTAGGTCCGCCAGCAAGCAGATGGCGGCTCAACTACCACTGGCCCTCCTCGGCGGAATCATGGGCCGCGGCGCCCTGTCGCAGGCCGCGCAACTCGGAATCTCCTTTGGAGTGGGCTCTTATTTCCTGAAGAATTCACGTCAGGCGGAGACCGAAGCCGATCTCCTTGGCACCGACATCATGTATGACACCGGTTTCGATCCTCACGCCATGTCTCAATTTTTTCAAAAATTGGAGGCGCAGGGCGGATCCCGCGGCCCGCAGTTCCTCAGCGATCATCCCAATCCCGGTAATCGAGCGCAACTAGTTTCCCAAGAGGTATCGACCTTGGCGCCCAAGCAGTTTCGTGGCGACAGTGCCGAGTTTCGCACCATCAAGCAGCGTGTATCTGGGATGAAGCCGCTCACCGCGCAGCAGATTGCTGCTCAACAGCAACCGGGTGCAAGCTCGGGCTCAAGCTCAAACGGAGTCAGCGGCAGCGATATCTCTCCCAGCGGCAATATGCGCAGCTTCAGCCACAGCACATATTCCATTTCTTACCCTGACAACTGGCAGGTATTCGGCGATCAAAACTCCGCTGTGACCATCGCCCCGCAAAGCGGAGTTTCACAGAACGCAGTTGCCTACGGCGTCATGATTAACGACTATCAGCCGGAAGATCCGAATGCCACAGTCGATCAGGCTACACATGATCTACTTTCGTCCCTGCGTCAATCGAATCCCGATCTGCGCCAGATCGGTCACGATGAAAACATTCGAGTAGGCGGGGTTTCCGGAAAATCGGTAGATTTAATTGGAACATCACCCTTACAGGATCAGAACGGTCGCGCCGTCCGGGAGCGGGATTGGCTGGTCACATTGAAACGCCGCGATGGATCCCTTGTCTATATGGTTTTCATCGCGCCTGACAGAGATTTCGGATCGCTGCGGCCAAGCTTCGAGCAGATGCTACGCTCGTTGCGATTGCGTTGAAGAAGTGGTCAGTGGCTAGTGGTCAGTGGCCAGAAAATGCTTTGGCCCCAAATCTTTAGTGCCGAGACTGAGAACCGGGAACTTATAACTACGAACTGATAGTCAATCACTGATCACTGGCTCATCCCCCTTGCTTCAACTCGGTTAACACCTGCCTGGCAATTTCCTTCAAAGTATCGAATACACCGACACCTTGAAAGGCAATTGCTTCGATCATCGGTTCATTTTTCCGGCGAAGCTCCTTGGCCAGGGTTTCGGCGGGCAGGATCTTGGGCAAGTCCCGCTTGTTGAGTTGAAGCACGTAGGGAATTTTCTGAAAATCGTAGCCATGTTCTTTCAGGTTATCCATCAGGTTGTCCAGCGCTTCGACGTTGGCGTCCATGCGATCCTGCTGGGAATCGGCGACGAACACAATGCCATCCACCCCGCGCAGGATCAGCTTGCGGCTGGCGTCATAGAACACCTGACCGGGAACGGTATAGAGGTGGATTCGAGTCTTGAAACCGCGCACTGATCCCAGGTCCAGCGGCAGAAAATCGAAGAACAACGTACGTTCAGTTTCGTGCATTGCAGATTCGTGGTTTTGCCGCCGAGCCCGGCGCCGTAGTACACGATTTTGCAATTGATCTCGCGGGCTGCGAAGTTGATGAAACTCAAGACTTTCCTCAAGACCTGCGGCGAGCGTTCGGGTGCACGCGAACGACTCCGCCTGAAAATTTGGCTTGGTGCTGCTGGTTTTATATCACAGGGCCACGCACTGCCGGCAGGTTACCGCGGTTACTAAGGGAGGCACCATCCTGCATGATTACACGCCGAAACGCGACTTAACGGCTGGGTGGCAAAGGGTAATAACCTTCCCTCGCCGTCACTTTCACATCAGGACGAGCGACCCGAACTTCGATTTCACGATGAGCGCTACTGGGAGTCAAACGGGTAACATAGCCAAGTGTGTACTGGTTCCGGGCATCCCCCAGGGCACGTGCATACGCGCTCTCGATGGCTTCACGGGAAAACTCGGTAAAGATTTCGCCGCCGGTAGCGTTCGCGTACTTGGGGAGAATATCGCTGTAGCCGTAACCTGGTAAATGTAATTTCGCCAGTTTGTTGTATCCGGGGATGGCGGATCCTTCCACACCCACGCCATACACCTGAATCCCGTGCGAGAGCAGAACCTTTAACGTATCGGCGTAACTGGCATCGCTGCCGTACTCGCGGCCATCGCTGATAACAAAAATGATTTTCCTGCGTGCCCGGTCGCGCTTACTGAGATCCATCGCGGCCTTCACAATAGCGTCATTCATCACGTGAGATTCTCGAGGCGGAGTGATCACCGTCGGCGAGCTCGGATCGAGCGGCCGGCCATTCACCACCGGCCCCTGAGGTCCCAGAGGACCTCCCAGAACCGGAGGTCCGCTATTGCGGCCTCGTTTGGTTTTCAGTTCATTCAGCACTGCGGTTAAGCTTTGTCCGGCAGCAGCAAGATCTTTGGCTTTCGATACCGTGCTGCTATAGGTGTAAATCGACACCTCGTCAAACTGGCTGAATGCGCCTTCCAGGGCGGGAAAAGTCCGATTCACCTTTTGTACGGCAGTGTCCGGCATTCCCAGATCGAGGATCACCGCAGCAGAGAGCGGCAGCGGGTCGCTGCTGAAAAAGTTCAACTTCTGCTTTACCCCATCTTCGTAGACCGAAAAATCCTTGGGAAGCAATCCATTGATCAATCGGCCCGAATCGTCCTTGACCAATACAGGGACAACTACCTGATTCACATTGGATACGATTTTGTATAGCTCGTCCTCCGCGCCCGAACGCGTCTGCGATCTGGGAGGCACGGTCGTCGTCGCCAACGGCTTGGCGTCCGGCGCTGGCTGCGGTTCTGAATCGCGAGATGGTGGCTTTCCAGGATTAGTTTCGCCGGGCGGCTCCTCATTCGCCGGCGGCGCTTCAGGCTCGGCCGTGGGCGGGGTGCTCGGAAAGGGCTGTGGCGGCCGGCTCGCGGAAGGAGCGTCTGGGATATCCTGCTTGGGTTGTTCTTGCTGTTGGGCTCTCGCCCGGCCTGACATCAGGCAGGATAGGAACATAACCAGGCAAACCGCCGTGCCGATACGGATCGCTCGAAACACCGTCTCGCCTCTCTGCCTTGCGGCAAATCAATTGGTGATGGGATGCAAAAACTTCCGGTTTGGTGCATCTAAACCCTAAGGAATAGACTAACAAAAAGAGCGAGAGATTACTTTCATGCGCAAAGTCTTTGCTTTTCTGTCAGTCACACGGCTGCTGTGTCTAGGCTCGCTCACCGCGGCGACTTTTCTTGCTGCGGCACAGCAACTCCCGACGCTGGCCGGTCAGGATCAGCCCAGTTCCAGTCAATCTCAGACTCGCGACGACGCAATGTCCACCCTCAAGGTGAACGTGGACGTAGTCCAACTGTTCTTCAATGTCAAAGATAAAAAAGGCGGATTGATCCCCAATTTGACCAAGAATGACTTCCAGATTTTCGAGGACGGGAAGCCGCGACGCCAGTGGAAGCCAGGAACGCGTGCTGCCCATGGAAAAAGAAGTTGGCGGCGCTTTCCTCAGCGAAATCCTGCGCGAGAAAGACCTGGCATTTGTTCTCAGCTTTGATGTGAACGTGGATCTGCTTCAGGACTTCACCAATTCCGTCTCTACACTGAAGACCGCCCTTAACCGGGCGAAAATCAATACCGGAGGCTCTGTCGCCAGCGTTATCCCGGGCATGGGGGGTGGCCCGGTTCCCACAGCCGGCAATCAACGCGGCACGCTTTTATACAACGCCATTTACCTGGCCTCGCATGACGAACTGGCCCACGAAGTGGGACGGAAAGCCATGGTCATCCTTACCGATGGCGAAGATTTTGGCAGCCAGCTCACCATTAAAGATGCCATCGAAGCAGCGCAGAAGGCCGATAGTATCTGCTACGTCCTTCTGATTGCCGATCGCGGATTCTACGGTTTCGGCGGTTACTCCGGCGATCGTGAAATGAAGAAGTTAGCCGAGGAAACTGGTGGTCGCGTGATCAATGTGGGAAACAAATTCGACAAACTGAAAGAAGCCTTCGATCAGATTGCCCTCGAATTGCGTAGTCAATATAACGTCGGCTATACCCCTACCAACTCAGCCCGCGACGGCACTTTCCGCAAGGTCGACATTCGCGCCAAGAAAGATTACAAAATCCAGGCCCGAACGGGTTATTACGCGCTAGGCAGGCGCCAGTAGGCGACCATTGGGAACGGAATCCAAGCTTATTGTGTGGCGTTCATCTGAACGTCGATTCTCAAACCGGCAACTCTGAAATACGCGGAGTCTCCCGCGCTACCCACCTGCACCACGACACGGTTCAAATACTTGTGCTGTGCATCGTTGTTTTTCGAGCAGATGCGTGGAACTGCCCATCCCGCACTCGCCAGCGTTCCAATCCAGAGAACCATAGCCAGTATCTTCACCGGATAACCAAATTCTTCTTCGACCACAGCAGTATC
The DNA here is from genome assembly GCA_001918935.1 of Acidobacteriales bacterium 13_1_40CM_3_55_5. GTDB lineage: Bacteria > Acidobacteriota > Terriglobia > Terriglobales > Acidobacteriaceae > 40CM-3-55-5. The sequence goes on from MNGW01000020.1 coordinate 5,250, forward strand.
AGCGCAGATATCTCCCAGACGCTGGCGCAGGTTCGAACAGCTCGCCACCAGCACTCCGACCAGATAGAAGCCAAGGCCGTCCACAATTCGCAGCGCATTCCGGATCGCCAAGGCAGCCAGCGGATTGCGATGCGTGGTCCTGACTACGCGAATTCCCACCATCGCTTTGCCCAGCGTGGCACCAAACCCTGCTTCGAGCAGCCAGCCATACGCAAACAGGATCATGGCATTCAATATTCCGGCTATCAGAAGCGAAGCGCTGGTTAGCTTCAATTCGGTTCCTTCGACTGTGCCCCAGCGCATGAAAACCCACGCATCCACAACCGTGAACACACCAAAAAGAGCCAGGGTATCGAGCACGAACGCGATAAAGCGGTCACCCAGCGATGCCATCCGGTAGGAATCAGGATTTTGCTCAGAACCTCTTGCCACGGTCAGGTCCCCCGATACGGCGCCGGTCTCGGGAGCTACCACGCCAGACTCTTCCAGCAAATACTGCGCCGGCGGAATAAGCAGACCACAGGACCTACAACTTTTTGAGAGGTGGCTGGTTTGCCGGTGACAATGTGGACATTCCATGGCTTATGAATTAAGGATACCTTTGATTGGATTGGCTAACAGCGTCACCAAAGGCCAGCGTCGGTACGGACTACCAAGAACCTTCCGCTACAGTGAGATACGACTTACCGCGCGGTCCAGCCGCCATCGATCAGAATCGTGTGGCCGGTAATCAGCGAGGCAGCGCTCGAGGCCAGGAACACTGCTGCGCCCGCCACATCCGTCGGCTCGCCAATGCGGTGCAATCCTGCAATACGCTCAATCACGTCCGCACGGAATTCCGCATTTGCCAGGCACTCTTCCGTTCCTGGTGTACGGATAAACGTTGGCGCCACCGCATTCACCGTAATGTTGTACTTTCCCCACTCCACGGCAAGACATTTCGTCAGGTGGGCAATCGCCGCCTTCGTCATGCAGTACACCGACTCAGTTGGCAGCGCCGCGAATCCAGCTTGCGAACTCATATTGATAATGCGGCCGCTCTTCTGCCGGATCATTACTCGTCCCGCGGCCTGGCTGGCAAAAAACGTTCCTTTCAGATTCACTGCAAGCGTCAGATCGAAGTCTTCTTCGCGCACGTTCTCCGCCAGATTCTCAGGCGCAAGTCCGGCATTGTTCACCAGGATGTCCAGACGTCCAAAGGTCTTGACCGTTTCCTCCACCGCCTGGAATATCTGATCCAGCCGCCGGACGTCCATTTGTAGCGGCAGGACGCGTCGGCCCAGGGCCGCGACCTCGGATGCCACGCTTCCTGGCGCCTTCACATCGCGTAGTCCCAGCGCCACGTCTGCGCCGGCGTGGGCGAGAGCCAACGAGATGGCCTCACCTAACCCGCGCGCAGCACCCGTCACCAGTGCTACCTGGCCGGTAAGATCAAATGCAGGGAAGTCCATGGACCTCGCCTCCTGTGTTGTCAGTGCCCGGTTCACTCGAGCTTGCAACCGTTGTATCCTGTTCAAGGGGTATCATGCGAGCGTTTGACTTCCTCAAGTCGATCAAGTCTCCCGAGCAGCGCCTGGCTTGGTTGGTTGCCATGGCGGCGGACGCCATTCAGATTGTCGCTTTACCCCTCTTTGCTCCCGGTGGTTTTTCACCCGCCGACACGTTGCTGGACTTGGTGGTCGCTGGAATTCTCCTCAGGCTGCTGGGCTGGCATTGGGCCTTTCTGCCTACTTTTGCAGCAGAGCTCGTCCCTGGTCTCGACCTCTTTCCTACATGGACCGCCGCGGTCTTCTTCGCAACCCGCCAGCAAATTCGCCCCGGAGAACCCGAAATTCTTCCTCCCGGGCCAGCACCGGCACGTCGTCCTTGAAGTGGTCAGTGGCCAGTAGCCAGTGGCCAGTAAATGAAACTAGAAACCACCGACCACTTGGTCTAACGGTCCTTCAACCGGATCACGAATTTCAGACCTGACCACACTTCGCTCACTGCGCACACTTTTACATCGACAAGCCCTTCCTTGAGACCCATCCGGCGTACCACGTTTTCATCAAGGTCACTTTTTACTCCTGAACCCTTCTTGGGCCAACTCACCCACAACATGCCGGCTGGCGCCAACTGTTGCTTCAAACCTGCGAAATGTTTCCTTAACTCAGCCTGTGTCTTGACGCATACCAGTGCGAAATCCAAGTCACCTTTGCCGTCTTTCCTGCAATCCACTAACGCTTCCTTCAGTTCCGCTTTCACCTCGGCCGGCAAATCCACCAAAGCCACACGCAGGTTGGGTTTTATGCCAAGTTTTTTGGGTAACGGAGTGCCAGAATATCCTGCCACGGATCGCCCTCCAGTTTGGCGCTGAAGTATAAACCGGGAACTGACCACTGAGCGCTCTGCGCACAAAACTGGCCCCAATCGAATTCTCAAGTTCTGTAGACAAAACCGGGTAAAATACCTTAAGTCATCAATGAATGTTCAAAGTCTTCGAAGTGATGAACAAGCACGAAAGCACAGCCCCGAGGCACGGCGACGGGCAGAACAGTGACGTGTATATGAAAAATATCTTTCTGGTTTTAACCCTCCTCGTGGCAGTGATACCAGCCGCCATCGCGAAGAGGACACATGACCGAAACGCTAACCCGACGCATCGGTCCCCGTACGTGTCTCCCAAGAAGACTGGCCCCAAGCCAGTTTCGATCAATGATCGGCTTAAAAAAGTGGAGCG
>MNGW01000050.1:0-10524 GCA_001918935.1 Acidobacteriales bacterium 13_1_40CM_3_55_5
CGTCGGGGAGCTTCACGTGAATGCTGTCTGCCATAGGCTGGAGTTGGTACTCTGCTGAATCTTTTGAGTTTAAAGGAGGGAGCAGAGAGGGTCAAACGGGTGATGAGGGAGAGCCATAAAGGACGGAATCACGCGTTTGCATTCAGGCGTTTGCACTCAGGACGGTTTCTAAATGCGATGCCGATGGCGAATTCCCTACTGTTTTATTATCACTCCACAGGCGATGCGGTCACCGGCGTTTCCAGCAGGATCGGTTTTCATGTCGTCGGCCTTGGCATGGATAACGAGTGCCGTTCCCCCATTGGTGAAAATGGAGTGGTTGTCCTTCTCCCAATTCACATCTCTGTTGGTCGTCTGCGTTTTCGCTTTGCCGTTAGCGTGCACGGTGAAGTTTTGCATGTCGCCGGCGTGATGGCCGTCAGGATTATCAAGCCCGTGCTTCTTGTTGTCAGGATTGAAATGGGGACCCGCCGACTTGAAATCCGGTGGATCACACCGTGCATTCTGGTGAATGTGGATGGCATGCTCTCCGGGAGGCAAATCATGCACGTTGAGTTGGATGACCATACCATCGCTCTCATACATAAGCGCTGAACCTACGCTTTTGCCTTGGGCGTCCTTCAGTTCGACCATAACCTTGGCGGCACTGGTCAATGACAGGGCGACAACGGTCAGAAACAGGATGGCAACAAAGGAGGAGTGAATTTTCATGACAGCCATTATTATAGTGCGACTAAGGGTGGTCCTATCGTGAACGACCGCGTTGCCCGCCTGAATAGGAAAGGCCCGAAGCGCTGAGATGATTCATCATCAAGGGCTGCCCCACTATTTGCACCCAGATCTTCCAGTTTCCCGGCGGAATGATCGAGGTCAGGACTTGAGTGCCGGTCAGCGATGGCGCGATATTGTCGAGCGCGGTGTAGAAGGTTCCTGAGACTGGATCGGAGAAATAAATTTTCAGCCGATTCACCGTCGCAATGGTCGCGAAGGCCGGGTCAATTTTATTAATCGTCCAGTGAAGAGAATTTCCCGCGATCGAAGCGGACACGCTTAAGCAATTGTCGATGCCGCTCTCGACTGCTGTGCCTTCCTCGTAATCGTTGAGCATGATTCCCACGAATTCGAGTTGTGTTGACCTGCTGTAATTGCTGTTGACAATGCCAGCGGTATCGAGAAATTCCTGTCCGCAGCGGCGGGCTGACACGCGGTTCGTTCCCCAGGAAGCATTGTTGTCGTCGAAGCCGGCTTTTAGCATCCCGAGCGCGGCCATTGCGGAATGCGCCTGGGCTTGGTGATAGAAGTTTGGATAATAGTTTGGCCCCTCGGTTATCTGGAGTTGTTTCAGGACATCCCAGCGTGGCGGGTTCATGAAGGCATAACATCCATCGCTCGCCACATGCTTCCAGCACGTGGCGTCGCCTTCGTCCTCAAACCAGTATTCGAAGGGCATGGCATAACCGTTGGTGTAGGCTTTCACCGTCGCCCACACACCAGTGTTTCCGTTCCAATCAGTGTCTTTCCATTCGGCTTCGTGGATGAAAAAGGCGGCAACGTTTTTCGCGCCACGCTTCAGATACCAGGGCTTGTTCGCGTACTGCGCGTTGATGTAATCGAACAGAGCTTCCAGTTCGGTGATGATGCACTTCTTTTGATTCCGCGGGCCCTTGGGGCAAAGGCCTGAAAATGCTCCCTTGTCGATCATCATCCCCATGCGCAGAGGGCAAGTGGTGTTGAAACACCCGGTGAGATAATTCGCGATGGCATTGCTATTGGTCAGATTGTGAGCCTGCTTCGAATCGCGGTTACCGTACCAGTTGAGCAAGATGCTGTACCCGCCGGCAGCCAGCATTCGATTGACTTGCCGGGCGATCTGGGCAGGATCGTTCTGATCGTAGCCCACGATGATGTGACCATTGCTGGCGGGCATGACCCCGTTTGGAGTGGTAACGGTTCCCGTTTGGCTCTTCCCGAACCAAGGCTGCATGTGCCAAATAATTTTTGTGGTCGAGCCTGCGTAGAGTAGGGAATGGACATCGTCGAAATTTGTATTGGCGGGTCGGGGAACGGGAACTGGAGTCTGTGCCCCGATGTTGGCAGGGTTTGTCCTCAAACCCGGGAAACTGGAGCTGGCACTGGTGTTATTGGCGGTCTGCTCAATCCGATTCGTCGAACTGTGGTTCACAATCGACTGCGCGAATCCGACAGAGGTCAGAAGCAGAACGAAAAGTAATTTGCTCGTCATTCCGCTACTGGTGATAATTCCCGACGCTTGTAGTAGAGATCTTCCACGGCCTTCTGCACTTTGGCAGACAAGCCTTCCGTTTCGCGCGCCGAATATCCTGCGGTCGAGATAGGTTCACCGATACGCATCTCCAGGGGACGACTCTTGATGTGATAAGTGTTCATAGGCAGCAGTTCATAAGTGCCGATCAATGCTAAGGGCACGATATCTACCTGCGCCTTGATCGCCAGGAAGAATGCTCCCGGCAAAAACGGTTTGATGTCACCGTCCGGAGTGCGACCACCTTCGGGAAAGATCACGAGAGGCATTCCGCCCTTCAGACTTTTCAGCGCCGACCGGATGCTCGCTACGGATCCGCCGGGGTGCTGTTGATCAATGCAGACCTGCCCAGATCGCTTGAGATGCCATCCGACAATGGGATATGAGAGTAATTCCTTCTTGAATACGATGCGGAACTGAAAAGGGAGATAGACGTAGAGCACCGGGATATCCAGCGCGGAACCATGGTTCACGGCATACACGTAAGGCTTCGAGGTGTCGATCTTTTCCAGACCGGTAACTTTGACTGGAGAAAGGGTGGTCTTCATGATCACCTTGGACCAGAGGCGGGCAAATGAGTGCAGGATTTTTTCGGTGTTGCCGAAAATCGAGCAAGGAATGGAAATAATTCCGAGAACGACCGTGTACAGCCAGATCAGCGGATCGAATATCAAATAGGAACGGAGTGCACTGATCCAGCCGTGGCTCTTCGAACGAGGTGGTGTCGTGGTCATCTCCGGCGGTTGCAGAGTTTCCGTTCGCTCAGTGACTGATGTGTTCAGTTCCTGCATAACATCACTTAGATTTTTATTCCCAGCGACTGCATGGCCTCTCCCACGATGTAAATTGAGCCGGTCACGACTACTACGCCGTTCGACCCTGCCAATACTCGCGCGCGTTCCAGGGCTGCGGCAACGTTGGGCGCCTGTTCAATGGCGACCGAGGTATGGGCCGCGGCTTCTCGAATCTCTCCTGACGTCGCCGAACGCGGGTTATCCGCACGCGTGGCAATCACTCGTTCAGCCAAGGGGAACAGTATTTCCGCGATCTCGCCGATTGCCTTGTCGCGCATCGCGCCGAAGACAAAGGTCAAAGACCGGTCTTCGTAAGCTCCAGAAAGAGTGGGCCGCAATGCCCACGCGCCCGCTGGATTGTGCGCCACGTCGAGAACATATTCGGAAGCACCCTTTACTGGAGATATGACCTGGAAACGTCCCGGCCAATGTGTCTCCCGAATGCCGTGTTCGATTGAGTCGGCGGTAATCGCGAAACCACGGTGGCTCAGTTCTTCTGCCGCAGCAATGGCCAACGCCACATTTCTAAGCTGATGGCGCCCTACCAGGGGAGTCTCTACTAATATTCGTTTCCCCATGACTTCGAGCGGATAACGGAAAATTGCACGCCCTAACTCGCTGTTGGCGACGCGGTACTGGGTGCTTGGCACGACTGGCGGCACATAGGGGACGGCACTCACAGCCTGTGCCTCCAAATCGAGGATCGTGTTCCCAATTACGCCATTGGCCTGCGGCTGTTGTGGAAGCGTGACCACGATGCCGCCGCGCCGGATGATCCCAGCCTTTTCGCGCGCAATCTCAGTGACCGTATTGCCCAGGAACTTCTGATGATCAAGAGAGATGTCGGTAATGACGCTGATCTGAGGATCAATCACATTGGTGGCGTCGAGGCGCCCGCCCATGCCAACCTCGAGCACTGCAATATCTATCTTCTTGCGTGAGAAGTATTCGAAAGCGATAGCAGTCAACATTTCGAAAAAGCTGGGATGCCACGGCAATTCGCTCTCGCCTACTAAGCGTTCAGCCGTTCGATCGATCATGTCGTGTAGCAGGGCGAACTCGTCGTCACTGATCTCTTCTCCATTGATCCGAATGCGCTCGTTGATCCGAATCAGGTGCGGCGAGGTGTAGAGGCCGGTGCGCAGGCCAGAAGCTTTCAGGATAGAAGCCAAGGTTGCTGCGGTCGAGCCTTTGCCATTGGTGCCGGCAATCAGCACACTCGGGAATCGCCGCTCGGGATAATCGAGAGCCCGGAGCAATACCCGCATGTGATCCAGGTCGAACTTGGGCGACGGCATTTGCGCCAGTTCGTGGCCCAGGGCGTAGATTCGCGCAACCGCAGTCTCGTAGGACATCGACAAGATGCCATTAGCTTACCAGTATGCGGGTTTGCGACCTGAGTTTCCAGAAGACAACAGTCAATGCGCGGGGGCGTATTTTGAATGGGGCAGAGGGCGGGTTGGCTGATTGAAGGCGGTGATTAAGCGGCGCGGGTAGGCGTCATAAATTCCAGTGCACGGGCGATATACGCCTTTAGCTGCTTGCGGTGGACGACGGCATCCAGCATGCCGTGCTCCAGAAGAAACTCGGCGCGTTGGAACCCCTGTGGCAGCTTTTGGCGGATGGTCTGTTCAATCACCCGGGGGCCGGCAAATCCGATCAGGGCTCCAGGCTCGGCGATGTTGAGGTCACCCAACATGGCGAAAGATGCGGTCACGCCGCCAGTGGTTGGATCCGTGAGCACCGAGATGTACGGTACGCGTGTTTCATCCAGCCGGGCCAGGGCGGCCGAAATTTTGGCAAGCTGCATCAGGCTGACGACGCCCTCCATCATGCGTGCGCCGCCGGACGCCGAAATAATAATGATGGGTTGTTTAGAGTCGGTTGCCTGCTCGATAGCTCGGGTAATGGCTTCTCCCACGACCGCGCCCATGCTTCCTCCGATGAAGGAATACTCCATGGCACTCACAATGACGGGGCGTCCATTCAGTTTTCCGTGGGCGTTGATTACCGCATCTTTCAAGCCAGTGTCGGATTGAGCTTGTTTCAGGCGCGAGGAGTAGGCTTTCAGATCCACGAATTTCAGCGGGTCAGTGGAGACCAGGTCGGCGTCGGTGATGTCATACTGGTTATCGTCGAGAAGTTGGGCAAGGCGGGCACGAGCGTCGATGCGGAAGTGTTTGTCGCACTTGGGACAGACGTTGAGATTGTCTTCCAGATCCTTTTTCCAGATGATCTGCCGGCATTGTTCACACTTCACCCACAAGCCCTCGGTGCGAACTTTCTTTTCGCCCGAAGTATCCAGCTCACCGGATTGGCGCTTGAACCAGGTCATGCGATTTACGATTGCCACTTTCTAACGCCTAGTATTCGATCCCTCTCTGCGCCACGACACCCTTCTCGTAAGCGTGCTTTACCTGGCGCATTTCAGTCACTGTGTCGGCTAGCTCGACTATTGTCGGATGAGCGTTCCGTCCGGTCAAGATAACATGCACCATCTCCGGCTTCTTTTTGAGGGCATCGGCCACATTTACGGGATCAAGCATTCCATAACTGATGGCGTAATTGATCTCATCCAGAATTACCAAGTCCCAATCACCGGATTGGATCGCCTGCTCACTTTCTGTCCAGGCCTGTTCGACCATGCGCACATCTTCGGGATCAGGCTTCTCGGTCCCCACTTTCACGAAACCGCGTCCCATCTGCTTCATGACGAACTTGTCGCCGAATGCTTTCGCTGCGTCCAGTTCCCCGTAGTGCCAGGAGCCTTTCAGGAATTGCAACATGAGCACGCGCATGCCCTGACCAACCGCCCGCAACGCAGTGCCCATGGCGGCGGTGGTTTTACCTTTCCCAGGGCCGGTGTTTACGATGATCAGTCCACGACGGATGTCGGACATACTCGGTAAGCTGTTGATTGTACCTGTTCTGGCAGGCTAAGCGCGGAAAGGCGTCCCCAGGAAATGTGGGGCGCAAGCTCGGGAAGCTCGGGTGAGAATGACTTACGCTACGGCATTTCGATTACTTGCCGTAAGTTCATGCCTTCGTCAGTTTGGTTGTTTTCGCCGAGCAAGTGAACGGTAATGCGCAACGCCTCGACCTCTTTTTTTACCTTCATCAGCTCCTGCTCTTTAGTGCGGAGTACTTCTAAAGGATTCTTCATGGCATCCCTCCCAAGGATACGCCCAAAGATCTTATGCGTCGGACAGACTCTAAACCCCGGCATGACGATGCGACACATCACGAAGGTACAGGCCGGATTTCCTGAAACGTTCAGTGACCTAAGTGGTACGGATGGCCTTTCAGGATGGTGAATGCACGATAGAGTTGCTCGAGCAATACGATTCGCGCTAATTCGTGGGCTAACGTCATTTTGGATAACGAGAGTACCAGTCCAGCGGCCTTTCGAGCCTCATCCGTGAACCCGTCCGCCGGGCCAATTGCGAATAGCAGCGGCAATGGATTCCGCTCCTGATGTTCTCGCAGAAATTTTGCCAGCTCTTCGGAAGAAAGCTGCTTTCCTGTGCCGTCCAGCAGAACCAGAGTATGTGTGGGACGAGCGTCTCTGGCACACAACTTCAACAGCGCCGATTCGTCTTTCACTTGTGCCGCTTCCACGTCGACGTAGTGGGACAGCCGTTTTACGTAGTCGTCGGTGAGCGCTTGGATCGCGGGTTCTTTGGTCTTGCCAATCCATGCAATTTTGAGTTTCATGGAGATAGTGCCCAGTGATCAGTTGCTTGATAACAGCTGGATTCGCAGGCTCTAGTTACGATTTCATTCCCGAGGCGAGTACCACGACGGCGCCAAATTTCACGCTCCCACCTTCGGAATATCGGCTTAGCGCCGCATGCACTTCGCGGTTCACTGCGTCCCACTTCTTGGGTGGAACTCGATCAAGCAGCGGACGGAATGGCACGGCGACCGACTTCTGGTACTCCCAGACTTCTTCTGGGCTCCCCGGCCAAATCCAAGGCAGTGTTTCAGTGTTTTCTTCTATGGCTGCATACCCGGCGCGACGCAGCACGTCGGATAAGCTACCCGGTTGCGCAAATTTGAATGGATCTGGATCACCAGGCGTGATAGCGGGACCTCCTACGTGCCTCGTCACGATTCCCATCGTGTTCGACCAGTACGGCTGGTCGAACGGCCCCCACGCCAAAAAACAAACCCGACCATCGGAGCACAGAACGCGATGAACTTCACGCGAGGCTTTATCGCAGTCAGCAAAAAACATAATTCCGAAGCGGCACGTCACGAGATCGAAGTGCCGATCGGGAAAAGGCAAACTTTGGGCGTCCGCCTGACAGGTCGAAAAGTTTTGCAAGCCACACTGCCGGGCCCGCTCTTCCGCAATCAGCAGAAGCTCGGCACTGAAATCCAAGGCGGTGACATGGCCTTCGCTTTTGACGCGCGATGCCAAGCCGATAGCGGGTTCGCCGGTACCGCTTGCGAGGTCTAGAACCTTCATGCCGGGTTGGGGCGAGGCACAGTCAATCAGTGCCAGGGTGACCGCTGCTCCCATTGCGGCTGATTTGGCCTTCCACCTTTCCGCTGCAACCAGCCGGTAGGAAGATCCCCATTGTGGCTTGGAATCCTGAGCTGATTTCATGGGAAATGGATAGTCTCGCGGAACATGCCCTTAGGCTCGCTTCTTTCTCAAGGGGCGCGATGGTGCACGTTTTTTTCTTCTCGCTACCGGGGTGAGATCTCCAGGCTCGAGCCGTTTCGCCGATTTCCAGAGCCGTTCCAGGTCGTAATAGCTGCGCGCCTTCTCGGAAAATACGTGGACTACGAAATCCACGTAATCCAGCAGCACCCATTCCGCCTGTTTGTAGCCCTCCACGTGAGCCGGATGCATGCCTGCTTCCTGCAAGCGCTCTTCCACTTCATCGGAAATGGCCTGGACCTGGCGCGGATTGGTGCCGCTGCAGACAACAAAGTAATCGGTAAACGCGCCCGAGCCTTGCTCCAACTCCAATATCGCGATCTGTTCAGCCTTCTTTTCCTGACAGGCGCTGATAGCTTCGAATATCGGTTGCTTAAGATGGGTCTTCTTCATGAAATACAAAGAGAGCAATGGTCTCAAATATTAAAGGATCAAGCTTGCTGCCATTGTAAGGCCAACACGGCTCGTCGCCAGAATGAACGAGATCTGAACACCTATTGGCGGTAGAGTGCCAGCTTTTTGATGTATTCCGCGACTGCCGGGTCTACAAATTTCCGCAACGGCCGTTTGGCCGCTACAGCCTCCCGGATTGCGGTTGCCGAAACCGGCTGATGTACGTTGTCCAACAGATGGACAGTTGCCCCCTTCAAGACCAAGTCTCCTTTGGCCGGTTGCCTGGCAAATGGCTTGGTTACAGCCGGCGCGGGTCGCAGGCTTTCTGGAAGTGAGTTGGCTACATCCGCCAGCGAGTATCCCGGACGGCTGGCTACGATGAACTCACATTCTTGAAATAGCGTCTCGGCTTCATGCCAGCTGGAAATTTCCTTGAAAGCGTCGATTCCGATCAGAAGGAACAGCCGGTCACTCTTCTTTAATGTCTGCTTCAACCGTCGGATTGTATCAATAGTGTAATTCGCTCCCGCGACGGCCTGGTCGGAGTGCTTCCCCTTGCCGCGAGGCGGAGCAGCTATTGCTCCCGGGGCTTCCAGCAGTGAAGGCAGGAATGCGTTTTCTTCTCTGGTTGCGAGCGCCACCATGGCATACCGGTCGAAGTACGATGCCACCGGTGGCCGCTCCTTGTGAGGCGGGATATTGGCCGGGACAAAATATATCCGGCGGAGTTCACAACGTTCGCGGGCCGCGCACGCCAGCGCAATGTGTCCGCTATGAATCGGATCGAAGGTTCCGCCGAAAAGCCCGATATTCATGCGTCTCTAATAAAGGAAGCGCGAGTAGTTTCCGGCTTTCCACGGTTTCTTGCAAGTTTTTGCCTGAGTATTGCTGAAGCGCGATGTTATTGGCCGCACCATTGGAATCGCTTGGCGGAAAGAGAGCTTGGTTAAGCACGCCATCGTACTTCGAACACATTTCAGATGTACTAGCGTAACTCGCCGCCTTCCCATTATGGAACTAGGATTGGGCTGTATGCGAGTGAAGCTCCCCCTTCTCCGCACCCGCCATATCGCTCCCACCCGCGCGCCCATCCTGCGTTACGGCGTTGCCGTCCTCAGCATTAGTCTGGCTCTGATACCGGCGTTGCTGCTGTCCGATGTCGTCGAAAGCCGGCTTGTCGTCTTTGCCGTCGCCATCATGGTAAGTGCCTGGTATGGCGGATGGAAAACAGGTTTGGCCGCCACATCCTTCGCCCTCACGGTAAGCGCCTATTTTTCATTAGAGACCGCGCGCTCGCCCAGCGATTATCGGAAAGCCGTCGTGCATCTCACGCTGTTCGTGGTCGTGGCTTTGCTGATCTGCTGGTTCAACGCAGCATTGCGCGCTGCTCAGGAAGCATTGCGCCGCTCAGAAATCAATTTTCGTTCTTTGGTGACCAATGCACCGTACGGCATTTGCCGCTGCGACTCGACCGGCATTATTGTCGACGCCAATCCTGCGCTGGTTCTGATGTTGGGTTATGGGTCAAACTCGGAGTTGGTAGGCCACAATCTCGGCAATCTATATCGAGAGCCAGCACAATGGTTCACCCTCGCCGACTTCTTCCGCTCTCAGCAGCGCTTCAACGAATTGGTTGCGGACTGGGTTCGCAAGGATGGTCGCTCCATCGTGGTACGTCTCTCGGGACGCGCCATTCGCGATGAGCGCAAGGCCATCTTTTTCGAGCTTTTCACCGAAGACGTAACCGAGCGCCGTGGTTTGGAGCAGCAATTCCGTCAGGCTCAAAAAATGGAAGCGGTAGGCCGGCTCGCGGGTGGTATTGCTCACGATTTCAACAATCTGCTTATGGTCATCTCGGGATACGGCGAGTTTCTGCTGGATCGCATCGGTCCCGCCCCCGCTCTTCGCGGCCCCGCTCAAGAGATCGCAAACGCCGCCGAGCGAGCCACATCGCTTACTCGTCAGCTGCTGGCCTTCAGTCGTAAGCAGATGATGACTCCGAAAGTGATCGACCTCAACTCAGTCGTCACTGAAAACCTGAGGATGCTTACCCGCATGATTGGCGAGGATATTGACCTGGTCATGATTCCCAGCGCGGACCTCGGCGCGGTGAGAGCCGATCCTGGCCAGATCGACCAAGTCATCATGAATCTGGCGGTGAATGCCCGTGATGCCATGCCGCAAGGCGGCAGGCTCACCATCGAGACCGCTAACGTCACGCTGGATGAAGATTATGCCCGCCTCCATGGCCCGGTAAAGCCTGGTGAATATGTCATGCTCGCCATCAGTGATACCGGCATAGGGATGGACCCGGAGACACAGACCCACATCTTCGAGCCGTTCTTCACCACCAAAGGGCTGAAGGGTACCGGCCTCGGACTCTCTAC
>MNGW01000050.1:10589-23298 GCA_001918935.1 Acidobacteriales bacterium 13_1_40CM_3_55_5
CGCCGCACCGCCTCCTTTCGTCGCCGCGAGTAGCGAGCAGAATTTTGAAACCATTCTGCTGGTCGAAGACGAAGCCAATCTCCGCCAGTTGGGCCGGGAATATTTGGAGAATCAGGGATACACCGTTTTCGACGCCGCGGATGGCGCTGAAGCCATCCAGATTTCCAGCGCTCACCCGGGCCCCATTCATTTGCTACTGACGGATGTCATCATGCCGGGAATGAATGGTCAGGAATTGGCTCATCGCATCGTTTCGCTGCGGCCCAGGACCAAAGTACTTTTCATGTCTGGCTATACCGAAAATGCAATTGGCCACAATGGCACGCTGGACGCCGGCATCGTCCTGTTGCAGAAGCCCTTCACTTTTCCTGCTCTGAAGGCCAAGGTGAGGGAAGTGCTCGATACACCGATTTCTACGGAGGTCTCAATGGCAACTCGTTTCGCAGAATCTCAAACTCGAAGACAGAAGCTCTCCCCCTTCCGTGCTCAACGATTCAATCTTCAACTGCCCATGAGATATCGGCTGGTGGGAGATAACGCCTGGCGTGAAGGCACCACGGAGAATATCAGCCGCTCGGGAATGTTATTCCGCGCGGAAGAAGTGATTCCGACCAACGTACAACTCGAGATCAACCTGGTGCTGCCCGCCGAGATCGCCGGACTTTCGGCCGCAGAAGTAGTCTGCCGGGGAGAAATTGTGCGCGCCATGCAACCCGAGCAGCCGACTATGAACCCGGCGGTGGCTGCGAAAATCTTGCAATATCATTTCCAGCACGGGCAGATTCCCGAGGCGTGATTGGATTGGGGAACACTGGGGCAGATTTCAATCGTGGCTAGTGGAGTTGAAAGTGCGCGGTTTTGAAAGGGCGCAGCTTTAGCCGTGCCGCAAGAGCTGCGGCAACTGGGCTTTGGCCGCCGGACTCAGTTGGCTAGGAAGTTCTCCTACTTCGCACGGGCAGCTCTGTTTCGTCTACCACTGAAGTTGAGTCTTTCTGACTCGCCTCATCTGATTGAAGATTTGCCTTCACTTCTTCCAGCTTCTCGGCGATTGCATACTTCAACTCGTCAATGCCCTTTCCGGTGACTGCGGAGATAGGAAACAACTCTAATCCGTTCTTCTTGCAATAGCGTTTCAGCTTTGCCAGCTTCTCTTTATTGGCGACGTCGATTTTTGATGCTGCCATAATTATCGGCTTGTTTTCCAAGCCAGCTCCGAAGCTTTCCAGCTCTCCTCGGATTACCTCAACATCCTTCACTGGATCAGGCCGCCCGCTGGCATCTGACACATCCACGAGATGCACCAGCAAACGAGTGCGTTCAATGTGCCGCAGAAATTGCGTTCCCAGTCCTGCGCCTGAATGCGCGCCTTCAATTAGACCGGGGATGTCTGCAACCACGAAGCTTCTTTCTTCCGGCGGTTGTCCGACGGCGACCACGCCGAGGTTGGGTTGCAGAGTTGTAAAGGGATAGTCGGCAATCTTGGGGCGGGCCGCGGGAATACGCGAGATCAATGTGGATTTGCCAACATTGGGATATCCCACCAGCCCCACATCCGCCAGCAGTTTGAGCTCCAGACGGAAAACGCGGTCCTCCCCCGGACGTCCTTCTTCGTGTTCACGCGGGGCTTGATGGGTGGAAGTCGCAAACCGCGCGTTGCCTCTTCCACCACGCCCGCCTTGCGCCACTACGATGCGCTCATCCGGCCGAGAGAAATCGTGCACCTTCTCTCCGGTGTCGGCGTCGTACAGAATCGTGCCCACCGGCACTTTCAGAGTAATGTCTACGCCTTCACGTCCGGTGCGGTTGGAACCTTCGCCGTGACGTCCCCGCTGGGCTTTGTATTCCGGATTGAAGCGAAAATGGACCAGGGTGTTATGACGTTCGCTGGACTCCATAATGATGTCGCCACCCTTGCCGCCGTCTCCGCCCGAGGGCCCTCCGCGGGGGACAAACTTCTCCCGCCGGAAGGCGAGGCATCCATTGCCTCCGTCGCCCGCTTTCACTCGAATTTTGGCTTCATCAATGAACATGATAGGAGTGGTCGGAGTTCACGAAAAAAATGCCCCGTGCCGAAGGCAACGAGGCTCCGAGCTGCGCAAATTGTCCACACGGCGCGGTCTTAAATTCTATTTCGCTTCCAAGGGCTCGATCATCACAAACTTGCCCATCGAACCTTTGTCGAGAAATTTGATACGGCCGCTGATCTTGGCGAAGAGAGTATCGTCCTTGCCACGACCTACGTTCAGGCCTGGCTTCACCCGCGTACCACGTTGCCGGACGATGATCGTCCCGCCGGGAACAACCTGTCCCCCAAAGGCTTTGAAACCTAAACGTTGCGAATTCGAATCGCGACCGTTTCGTGAACTTCCTAATCCTTTTTTATGGGCCATTTGAAATCCGTTTCCAGTGGCAGTTTTTAGCTACTTTTTCTTTTTTGGGCTTGCCTTCTTCGTTGCGGACTTCTTTGCCACAGTTTTCTTCTTGCTTGAACCGGTTGCCGCTCTTGCTTCGGCTTTATGCTCTTCAGCGACCGGGGCTGCTTTCTTGACCTTTACTTCCTTCTTTGGCAAATCCGGCGCAGTGAACTTCTGTCCGTCGAAGGCAATTTCGGTGATGCGCACTGCCGTGAAACCCTGCCTGTGGCCGCGCAGCTTTTTGTATTGCTTTTTGCGCTTGTAGTGAAATACGAGGATTTTTTCGGCGCGTCCCTGGCCCACAATTTCGCCGGTGACATGCGCGTCGGCTTGGGCGCGGGCGATCTGGCCCTGCTCACCAGAAATCGCCAGCACGTCACCGAAATTAATCTTTCCGTCGGTAGCGCCGGCCAGAGTCTCCACGCGAATTACATCGCCGGGCGCCACCCGGTACTGTTTGCCTCCGGCGCGAATAACCGCGTACATAGCTGTGCCTCCGTCCAATTTCATACCGGCGCACGCTGAGGCGCGGCCGGAACCTGCTGATTTTCCTGTGCTTGCTCTTTTCCGCGTCGGCGCTCTTGGCAACGATTGCGGACGACTCCAGAACGGAGTCGCAGATACAGGCAAACTCAACTATTTTAGCGTGGCTTGTGGAAAAGCGTCAAACCAATTGCGTTCGCCTTTTGAGCTTTGGCGGTCGGTATGCGACAATTCGTCGCCGTACTTGGAGGAATTCCATGCCGAAACGCATCCTGACCTTGTTCATTTGTCTCCTCGCACTCAGCCTTTCGAGCTTTGCTGCGCCAAAAAAATCCGCCAAGAAGGCGGCGTCGAACGGCTCCGCGCCCGACAAAGCCTACATGCAGAAAATTTGGGACGGCTGGTCTACGCTGAACACCGCCAACGTGAAACAATACTATGCCACAGGCCCGCACACTTTTTTCGATATCGCACCCCTCAAATACAACAGTTGGGAGGAGTATGAGAAGGGCGTAACCGCGATCCTGAAAAACTATAAGAGCGGCAAGTTTACGGTGAACGACGATGTCGAACTCCATCACCACGGCGATCTGAGCTGGGGAACCGCCACCGTTAAGGAAGACGCCATCCTCAGCAACGGAAAACGCGAAATGGGGACGTGGCGCTACACTGTGGTTTTCGAGAATCAGGCTGGAAAGTGGCTCATCGTACACGAGCACGTTTCGGTGCCAGCACATTAATTAGTATGCTTTGGCAAAAAAATAGATCGTCATGCCTGCGCCCACCAGGATGACAAATCCTCGCACCCAATTTTGCGGTAGTTTCTGGGCGTAGTGCGCGCCGAAATATCCTCCGATTACCGCTCCCACGATCATGACCAGCGCCTGCGGCCAGTACACGGCTCGTTTCACGATGAATACGAGGGTGGCCACGCCATTAATCGCAGTTCCGAGAACGCTCTTCAGGGCGTTCATGGCATGAATGTCGGTCATTCCGATCGCCGCCAGCATCGCCAGGTTGACGATCCCTACCGCTCCGCCAAAGTAGCCTCCGTAAACCGCCACAGCCAATTCAAATACTGAGGCCACCATAATCGCTGCCGTAGTTGCATCCCTTCCAACGCTTGAGGGACGTCCTGCTGCGAGCCTTGGTCCAAATACAAACAGCAGGGTTGCTCCCAGCATCAGCCAAGGCAGCACCTCCATGAAGGTATGCGCCGGGGTTCTAAGGAGTAAAAATGCTCCTATTACCCCACCGATGACGCTGGTGACCAGCAGGGGTATCAAGACACGCCGCGGCACGTCCAGTTGATTGCGATACGCACCGCCACTGGCCACTATGCCGCTCCACAATGCCAGAGAATTGGTTGCGTTGGCAGGTATGGGGGGGACGCCCGTGAACAAGAGGGCAGGAAACGCGATGAAGCTGCCACCGCCGGCGACGGCATTCAAGACTCCGCCGAGGACGCCGGCGATAAACAGGAGGATGGCTTGTCCGGGGTTCAATAATAAAGGTGTATCACACCGCCATGATGTTCAGCCCTGAACCGCAACCATTTCAAATCCGTTCCAGCTCCTGTACGGTTCTCTCGCTTCGTACGTTTCCTGTATTCAGCGTGGTCTTTGGCTCTAACCGCAACACATGGGCTTCCTCTGCCGCCACGGGCATGTGTTCAACTCCTCGCGGGACGATAAAAAATTCTCCCGGATTGATCCATACGTCGCCATCCCGAAGGCGCATCAGTAGTCTTCCGCTGACCACCAGAAACAACTCATCTTCCTTTTCATGATGGTGCCAGATGAACTCTCCCTTCACCTTGACTAGCTTTACGTAAGAATCATTGAGCTCGCCGACAATCTTGGGACTCCAATAATCGGAAAAGCTGGAAAACTTTTCGGATAGGTTCACTTTTGGGGGATTCATACACAATTAGACTGGCCGCCTGCATGTTAAGCGACAAAATTTTGCGGCAGATGGAAAGGCGCTGTGGGCGCCACACAGCGGCAATTACGAGGAAGGGGAAGCCTCGATGGTTTGCATGTGGATGGTATTACTTGTCTTATCAAACGTCCCCATAATCTTAACGTTTTTCCCCGCAAATCTTCGTGCTTTGACTGGATCGTCCACCTTGTACTCCAAGTCGCCAGCCCGCAAAACGTAGCTCTCCTTTTCACGGATAATGGTGCCCATGAAGGGCCGGGCCTTCTGCTGTGAGGCGGTAGGAGGCACTGATCCATGTTCCTGCTTCGGATCTGGGGATGGAATCGTGGCCGGAGCCGCCGTCGCTGGAGACTGGGCCGTAGGATCGGGTGGCTGCGTGGGCCGGCCTCCCGCTTGAGAGAACGCCATGGTGACCATTCCCACGCACACCCCCAGCATGACGACCGCTGTTCTGCAACATTTCATAACCTTCTCCATAGCTCTCTTAACAGCGAACCGCCGTGATGCCGGTTATTCTCCGTAAGTTCCGCTGGCCGGGTGCGGCTGCTGCGAGAAGCGGTTTCGGACTTTGTCGCCAAAATCCTGGACCTTGTCTGCCAGATTACTGCGTGTTTCCTCGCCAGCGGCGGGTGCGAACAGCAAGCCGACGCCTACCCCGATTCCTACTCCAATCAGCAAAGCGGTCGCGGTGCTCATAAAGCGAGAATCGTCACCGCGGATGACTCGAGAAGCGCGATCCATACGCTGGGCTGCAGTTTCGTAGGTATCCTGTGCCCGGTCAGTGAAATCTTCAATGCTTTCGGCCAAACGATCGCGTACTGGGTCAAGCAGGTATAGCCCGGCGCCCAGCAGCGCATTAAAAAGAGATTTGTTGCGTAGTTTCATTATGTTTTCTCCCGTCGAGTGGACTAGCGGCTATAAAGATGCAAAAAGTGTGGTTGTCGTTGGCGCTGGTTTTACACAGAAGTACAGATTCGAGCTACTCTGGAAACTAGGTTATCGAGTTATGGGCCTCCGATACAGCACAAACGGTAGCACGGAGATAATGCTGGACTTGACTCCGACCGGCGTGGCGAGCCAAGCCGCGAATTGGAGAGGGGCTCCTATTGAATGAACGTCCCGTTTACAGGTTCCTCTTCAGGCGGGATGACCACAGCCGCAGCCACCCGGTCTCCCGGCTCGATCTGCAACAGGCGTACACCCTGGGCCGAACGTCCGGATTCGCGAATGTGCTTGCTTTCGATGCGGATGATCTTGCCATACTGGCTGATCAGCATCACCTCGGAGTTTTCCTCCACCTGGGAAATGCCAACGACTTTGCCGTTTCGCTCAGTAGTTTTGACGTTGATCACGCCCGAGCCGCCGCGTCCTTGCAGACGATACTCGTCCGCCGGAGTGCGTTTGCCGTAACCATTCTCCGTGACCGAGAGGATAAGCGTTCCCTTCTTGGCCACATCCACGACTCCCTCGACCTTGGGAGTGGGCGCGCCTGGCTTGGGCGTAGTAGCCATGCCGACAATGTAGTCGTTTGTGTCCAGATTCATACCGCGAACTCCGGTAGCGTTCCGGCCCATGGAGCGGACATCGTTTTCGTCGAAGCGGATGGCCTGGCCATCATGCGAAGCCAGGAAGACAATCTGCTGACCGTCGGTTAGCCGCGCCGCCACCAACTCGTCGCCTTTTTCGATGTTGATGGCGATGATGCCGATGGAACGCACATGCGAAAACTCTTTCAGCTCAGTCTTCTTCACCGTGCCGTTGCGCGTGGCGAAAAAGATGTAGCGGCCTTCTTCCTCGAGTTTGCGCACCGCCAACATCGTTCGCACGGTCTCGCCGGGTTGCAAGCCAACAAGGTTCCCGACATGCTTGCCTTTGCCCGCGGCTCCCACGTCGGGGATTTCGTAGACCTTCAGCCAATACACTCGCCCAGTGTTAGTGAAGATCAGAATGTAGGCATGGGTAGAAGCGATAAACAGATGCTCGACAAAATCCTCGTCGCGCGTCTTCATGCCTGTGCGCCCCGTGCCTCCACGTCGCTGCATGCGGTAGGTGGAGATCGGAGTGCGCTTCATGTAGCCGGAATGGCTTACGGTGACGGCGGTCTGCTCGTCCGCGATCAGGTCTTCGAGCTGGATTTCGGCAGCCTCGTCTTCAATCTTGGTACGACGCTCGTCGCCATATTGCTTCCTGACTTCTTCGAGTTCCTTCACAATCACGCCGCGCAGCTTCTTCTCGGAAGCTAGAATCGATTCGAACTCAGCAATATTTTCGCGGGTAATGCCCAGTTCTTTGGTGATTTCATCGATTGAGAGCCGGGTAAGGCGATGCAACTGCAATTCAAGGATCGCGTCTGCCTGAATCGCAGTGAACGGCCGCTCGGGATCCAGCTTGGGAGCGCGGCCGGTAGTGTTGATATCAATCTTTTTGCCGGCGAAGTAAGTGACGAGATTGTCGCGTGCTTCACCACGGTTCGCGCTTCCGCGGATGATGACAATCACGTTGTCCACGTGATCAAGCGCGATTTTGTAGCCTTCCAGAATGTGCTCGCGCTCCTTGGCCTTCAACAGCAGGTAGGCAGTCCGGCGGCGCACCACGTCCACGCGGTGATCAATAAAGTGCTTGATCGCTTGGACTAGGCCCATTTCCTTGGGCTGTCCATTCACCACCGCCAGCAGAATCATGCTGAAGCTTTCCTGCATTTGCGTGTGTTTATAAAGCTGGTTAAGCACGATCTGAGGCTCAGCGCCTCGCTTCAGTTCGACCACAATGCGCATGCCATCGCGATCGCTTTCATCACGGATGTCTGAAATGTCTTCAATATCTTTGTTGTTCACGAGCTCGGCAATGCGCTCGATCAAGCGCGACTTGTTTACCTGGTAAGGAATCTCGGTAACGATGATGGCTTGCCGATCCTTATTGAAAGTCTCAATCGCCGCTTTGGCACGCATCATGAAGCGGCCGCGGCCATCCTTGTAAGCCGCGAATATTCCCGCTTTGCCATGAATGATGCCCGCAGTCGGGAAGTCCGGGCCTTGCACGAATTTCAGCAAGTCCGCGAGCTGAGAGCCAGGATTGTTGACCAGCGTGATGGTTGCGTCCACGATCTCGGTCAAGTTGTGCGGCGGAATGTTGGTCGCCATGCCGACTGCAATTCCGTTCGATCCATTGATCAGCAGGTTCGGAACTCGCGTCGGCAGCACGGTCGGTTCGACATTCGAGTCATCGTAAGACGGAACGAAGTCGACCGTGTCTTTGTCGATATCTGCATTCAGATCTTCTGCCATCCGGGCCAAGCGGCACTCGGTGTATCGCATCGCCGCAGGAGGATCGCCATCCACCGAGCCGAAATTTCCCTGTCCGTCCACCAGTGGATAGCGCAACGAGAAAGGCTGCGCCATGCGAACCATCGCGTCGTAGAGAGCAGCGTCGCCGTGAGGATGGTACTTGCCCATGGTCTCGCCCACCACCTTGGCGCACTTCACATACTTGCGGTTGTGCAGCAAGCCCATGTCGTGCATGTGGTAGAGGATGCGCCGGTGCACCGGCTTCAACCCATCGCGCACGTCAGGCAGCGCGCGACCGATAATCACCGACATCGAGTAGTCGAGATACGATCGCCGCATCTCCTCTTCGATATTGACGGGTTGAATATTCGCGGCGCCCGGGATTCCACCATCGCCCGGCGGAGGCGTCAACGGCAGTTGAGGATTTTGATCGTCAGCCATTTTTGATCTCTGCTTTCGGCTCTAGTACCAGGCCTCTGGGACCAGACAATTCATGCGGCCCGTTGCACCCGAGCTAAAGCCGCAAACGATTGCATTTAAAGGGTGTTACCTGAGTTAAGAGCTAGTAAGATTATATCACGAGATAGGGCCATTGCGGGGCAAGGAAGAGCCGACGTAATCACTTAGTTAGGTCACCCGCTATCTTGCGGATATGGGCAACTCAAAATCAATTCCGCGGTCATCGTTCTGCTTGGCGGTCGCAATCAGATCAAGTTCTGCGAGAGCAATCTTGCGGCGATGTCCGGGAGTCAAGTCATAGAGCTGGTCTCCAATGACCGCGTAGTTCTGAACCTCGAGTTGATGGCCATCCTTGAACACCAACACAGTCGGTGGTTGATCCGCCACGGGAGTTGGTGTCGGCTGGGCAGCCTGTTCAGCTGGCTGACTCTCGCGTTCATCGCGCCGGCTTCGGTCATCATCACGGGAGCTGTCGCGGCTGGCCCGGCCGGAACCACGGCGGTCGAAAATCGTCGGCCCACCACTGTAGTCTTCCTCCAGTGGCTCCTCGTTGTCCGGCACCTGCATCACGATGACCGGCGTATAAGCCGCGGCGTAGAACGGCACAAATCCCGAGAAGCCTGAGAAACGATTGTGGTGGCGGGAAAAGATACGGGGATTTGAATTCAGTGGAAAAAGCGGGTTGATGCAGCAGGTCGGCTCATTGAAGAACGGACTCCCCGAGCCGAATCCATTCGGCCCCAACGAGGTTATGCTCGGCGGTACTCCCGAAATCTTATTCCCGTGTCCGCCAAATCCTATGGAAGTGACAGAGGCGGTAACCCCAGCGCCAAACCTACGAGAGTCAGCCGAATCAGCCGCCGCATATAGAAATCATATCTCAGCTCTGATGCCATGGCGCACCTCCTGTCGCTCATCACGCCCGGCCCTAATGATTTAGATGATTAGAACCGCACTGCGACGCAAGAGTTGCGTGAGATAAGCAGAATGAACTCGGCCGCGTGCTCAATGGATCATGGCGCTAAAGCTCCTGACCTATGGCTGTTAGGGGTCCTAGGCCCGTCCCAACTCCGCCAGATTCCATATCGCATTTGCGGTCAAAAGTCCCCACAAACACGCCATAACCAGGTTGCGGTGAGAGGTTTCCAGCAGGTCCGCCGAAATTCCTGCCACGAAAACCAGCAGGAAGGGGATCACAACCAGTTGAAAGCCGAGGCCTGGAAAATGTGGCGTACCGACGCCCATGAGAAGCAAGATCCCCGCCGCCAACAAAGGCGCTGTGTTGCCGAAGTAGCGCGCCCGCGGCCACAGCGGGTACACCATCAAGGCGACTGGAACGGCCACGACCAGCGCTGGGTTACTTTGTCCCAATTGAGCGAATACTCGTCGATACGCCCCTGGCATCACGAAACTACGCCAAGTCACAGCGAGAAAATCAGCATGCGCCATCTCCGACCAAAAAGTTTTCCAATGAAAAAAATCAGACGCGTATAGGAGTAGGAAGCCGAGCGCGCATGCGGCCGCCAGGATCATTGCCGCGGCAGTTCGCCGGTTCGGCGCAAGATAAAGCATGAAGGAGAGCGCCATCGGAATCACGACGATCAATGAAAATTGCGATCCCACTGCCAATGCCAGGGACACGCCCAACAGAACAATTCGTCTCCAGTTCCATAAAATGACTTCACGCGGCGCGTACAACGTGTGGGCGACCGCAATTGCGGTGAAGATCGTACCGAACGTACCCCAGGCTGTGCCTACTTCGGGCTCTGCAAACCACACCGCGCTGCTGCGAATGATTGCTGGCGAAAAGCAATATAGTCCAAGCGCAACGTAGCCTCCCGCGTTGCCGTAAAGGCGGCGCGAAACATACCAAAGGGAAGCGCCCAGCAGAATTCCAAACAAGAGGTATGGCGCTCGCGCAAGCCATACCAAGGAATGATTGGAATGTAAGCGCATCTCTTCCGGCCACAGCAGCAGAGGCGCCGACGCGATCAGATACCACAGCGAGGAATGGTTGGGGTCGTACACTCCAGTTTCGGCCGCCTCGCGGGCTTTATCGTTTTCTTGTGACGGAAGAGACATGTGCGGATTGTGCCGTTCATTCCAACGCCGTAGGCCCTCACTGATCCGAGATTCCTCGGGTGGGCTCAAACTGGCGCTGCGATTCACCAACCAGGCGCATTGCCCAAGAAATACCAGCAGTAGGAGTCCCGCCAAAACTTGCGGCCGGCCAAAGCGTTCGCGTGTGAAAAATCCGCCCATGCAACGAAGGCGAGTGTTTTACCATGTCCCAGGTCGATTCTGGCAGTTCTATCTGGAAAGATCTGCAATGGAAGAACCAAAAGAAAGCTCACAGGGGAGGCCAAATCGGCAGCCGGAGCAAGTGGAGATTTCCCCTCTGTCGCCCCCTCCACAATTAACGCTGACACAACGACTACGCATATTGTTCGTAGGGCCTGAGGGCTTACGCCTGGTATGGCGCTTCGTGCTGTATCTCGCGATGGCGAGTGGAATTGCCTTCTTGCTTAGCGACCTCTTGCACCCCGTTCAGTCCAGTTTGAGCAGGCTGTGGGTGAGCCTACTGGCGGAAGTTCAACTGCTTACGGCAGCCGTCGTGCCTGCGTTGATCATGGCTCGAATCGAGCGACGTCCTTTCGGCGCCTACGGCCTGCCACCGCACCTCGCGTTTGGTAAGACGTTTTGGCTGGGAGCGGTCTGGGGATTGGTGGCACTGACGGTCCTGATGATCGTCCTGCGCGGTGTAGGTGTATTTTACTTCGGAGGCCTCGCCCTCCACGGTGTGCGCGTGTTGAAATTTGCCGCGTTTTGGGGTGTGTTCTTTTTGTTGGTGGGCCTGTTCGAAGAATTTCTCATGCGAGGCTACACTCTGTTCACGCTCATGCAGGCCTTCGGTTTTTGGCCCGCCGCCATCATGCTTTCCATTCTCTTTGGCGCAATTCACCTTGCCAATCAAGGCGAAGCTTGGATTGGCGCTGCCGCCGCAGGCTTGATCGGTTTCTTCTTTTGCCTGACCCTTCGCCGGACGGGCAATCTATGGTTTGCAGTCGGCTTCCACGCTTCCTGGGATTGGGGTGAGACTTACCTATATTCTGTTCCTAACAGCGGCACGGTTGCGCCTGGACACCTCCTCAGTTCCTCCTTTCATGGCTCCCCCTGGCTGAGTGGTGGCTCTGTTGGTCCGGAAGGTAGCGTGTTTGTGTTCGTGGTCATTGCCGGGTTGTGGGTGATCTTCGACCGCTTGCATCCCGAAGTGAAGTACCCGGGTTGAAGGTCATCATGGTGACGAAATCCGAGTGTCCACCAGTGGGGAGTCTTCATCTAGCTAAGCTAGCTAACGCTCGGAAAACGCTTCCATACTTGGCCATGAACGCGCGGCCAAGTCCGAGTTGCTTCTCTACATCGGGGTCGTAAGGAGTGAATAGATAACCGGCGGGTGTCTCAACCGCGAACAGGGTATCGCCCTTCTTTGCATTTAGTCGCGTCAGCATTTGTTTCGGCAGCAGGACTCCCATCGATGTTCCAATCGCGCGCAGCTTCAACTTCATACGCCCTCCATAGCCTGCTGTCTTGCTCTGTTTTCTTACCACGAATAATGCACCGTGTACGAAATCACCTGTTCCCCGTTGGGCGCAATGGTGACAGGAAATTCGGCGGTCTGAGAATCGGCCTTGCGCGATTCCTGCGACTGCTCGATCAGCTTCCAATTCGTACACCGATACAAATGCTCGACCACACGGACGCTTACGGGTTCTTTCTTATGATTTCGTACACGTATCTCGAACGACTCTTCCATCCAGTTGCGATTTGAATCCACTCGAAGGTTGGTGCGTTTGCGCTCTCCCGTGACATCGAATGCATTCCCCGTATACACGCGGATGATTTCATCTTTCGGCGTATGGTCAATCACGTTTTCGCCGGTGAACTCAAGGTGCCCATCGGTATCGCGGCGGTAAAAGCGCAACTTGCCCTTGGGCAGCGGAATTCCTAGATGATTCAACTCCGCATTCTTGAACTCTTCCATCACCCATACCTTGGGATTGGACTGCGTGCCGTAATTCTGATCCTGCCGGATCTGCTCCGGGTTGTAGTAGGCATATTGATCGACTT
>MNGW01000041.1:0-2194 GCA_001918935.1 Acidobacteriales bacterium 13_1_40CM_3_55_5
CAAAATGACTGCGTCGGCGCCACGCCCCTCAGTGAGCTCGCGTACCGCTTTTACAGTGTCGGCACGCGACGCATCGATGCTGCTCCCCAAGCCGTATGTTTTACTTATTGTAAGCCTCTGGCGATACAAATCGGAAGTGATTACGGACGCTCCAGCCTTTTGCGCCAGTCTTGCTAATATGATACCGATCGGCCCCTGGCCTATCACCAGAACCGTTTCTCCAGATTGGAGACGCAAAGTCTCGATACCCTTCATACAGGTGTTCACAGGTTCAACAAAACAGGCCTGTTCGAACGAGACGTCATCGGGGATGGGAATTGTTCCGCCCTGAACAATCCAATCCATAATGCGAACGTACTCGGCGAATCCACCTCCGGCAGGCTCGAACGCTGCCGTACAACCAACCTTCTTGTAGGTTTCACACTGGGCAAATGTTTTATGACGACAGTAATAGCACTCGCCGCACGGGATGTGGTGGAAGACCACGACTCGATTACCGACCTTAAAGTCAGGCACGCCGTTGCCTATGGCCGCGATCTCGCCAGAAGTTTCATGACCGAAAATGCGGGGCGCCGAATGCGACCCAGTGGCGATCTTCTTCAAATCTGTGCCGCAGATTCCGCAGGTGTGCACTCGTAGCAGTAGTTCACCTGAGCCTATCCTTGGCACAGGCACCGTTTCCAGGCGAATGTCGTTGACGCCCCTGTAGACAGCGGCGAGCATCGTGGCGGGAACGGACCGCTTTCTTTCCTCGACCGCGAATTGTCCAGCAATCGACATACCTAGGTCCCTATTTTCGAGATTGGATGCAATACGGATTGTTCTAAATTTTGCGCGCCGTGGGTGTATTCCTCCAGTGCTAGGCACAGGGTTCTCGACGCCTTCTGCGTATTCGCTCGCAGACGAATCACTCCTGGCCAAAGCCAAGGCCGCACCGCGGCGAAGAGGACGAATCTCCCAGCCTGAAACTGGCCATCGCTGGCGATGAATTTGTCCAGCGAAGGCATTTCAAATCCCGTTTCGTCGGAAATTGCTTTCACTGCCATGAATGGAATGCCGTGGGCACTGGCGCCGAGAGCGACTGAGGCCGCTTCCATATCTACCGCGTCCGCGCGGTAGGCTTTTCCCAGCTTCAGCTTCTGGTTCGCATCCGCCACCGCATCGAAACTAACTAGCACACCACTGCCGGAACCCACCTGCGTGCGGCTGCCATCGCGCGCGTCAATCACGAGACGGGGCGTCAGCACCTGACCGAGCTCCAACCCTGGATCAAGTGCCCCCGCGAAGCCCACGGATATTACGAGGCGTGGCTGATACAGTTTTATGATGGCTTCACATGCTCTGCGTGCAGCCTCAACCCCGATTCCTCCACATACCAGCACAGCTGGATCATTCTCGAAAAATTTGAAATTCCGGCCGTCATGCTCGCGATTATTGATGCGCCAGCTCTTAATTAGCGGCCGGATCTCGCGATCCAGGGCGGCCACAATCGCGACTCTAGTTGCTGGCATAACCATTTTCCGTAAACCACTGGACGGCACGGCGGAGCGCAGCGTCCACTGGAACGGCTTTCCACCCAAGTTCGCGTTCAGCTTTCGATGACGAGACAAACATCTTCTTGCGCCCCATGCGGACCGCGTCAAGGGTGACCCGTGGCTCGCGACGAAGCACAACCCCGGTCACGACCGTGTCCACGACGCCGCTGGCCAGGGCGACCGCATAGGGTAATCGCACTCTCGGCGACGGCAAGCCGGTAATCGCAGCCAGCTTGTCGAGAATCTGCTTCAAGGTCAGATTCTCGCCTCCCAGGATGTAGCGCTCTCCGCTGCGTCCCTTTTCCAGAGCGGCCACGTGTCCGCGGGCGCACTCCCTGACATCCACCAGATTCAATCCAGTATCCACATATGCGGGGAATTTCTTCTTGAGAAAATCCACCACGATCCGTCCCGTAGGCGTGGGCTTAATATCCTGCTCGCCGACCGGCGTACTGGGATTCACTACAACCACATCGATTCCATCACGGCCGGCTGCGATCGCAACCTCTTCCGCCATGTACTTCGACCGCTTGTAATGCCCGATCATATTTTCCAGCGAGACCGGCGAACTCTCGTCAACCGGAAGGTTTTTGACTGTGAATCCCATGGTCGCTACGCTTGAGGTGTAAACTACACGCCGCACACGGTTCTTGCGCGCC
>MNGW01000041.1:2317-16439 GCA_001918935.1 Acidobacteriales bacterium 13_1_40CM_3_55_5
AATTCCTGGATGTTTTTCGGATCGCTGCCGGTGCGTACCAGCAATCGGAGCTCGGCACCCTGCTCGGCAAGAACAGTTGCGACGTGACTACCCACAAATCCGGTGGCGCCTGTAACAAAGGCCTTCATAAACGCGGGCTGCTGAGCGATGACCCGCTAACCAAGTTTTTGCGGCTCGAGCGAAATATCGCTCTCTCCCGCCGACTTCTTTTCCCAGTAATGGCGGACCCAAGCCTCCCAGCTATTTCCCGCAGCCATGTCCCGGCCAGTAAATGCGAGTGCGGCGATATCTGCGTAGGGCAAAGAAATCCTGGCGCTACCATCTTTGGGCAATAAACGCACATACGAATCCGCAAGCGTTTTTCCAGTGCGACGATCGAAAATGTAGCCTTCGATTTTCGATCCGTCCTTGCGAGTGATCAGTACATCGCCGCGATAGTCGAATGCCTGTTCCAGCGCGGAGCGAAGCTCCTCAACTGTTGCGAGCTCCGGGATCCGGCCTTGAAGCTTTTCGTGGGACGCACCTGCAACAACTTCAAGTGAATCAGGGTCCGGCGCTGGAGAATTCGGTTGACTTGCTGGGGAATCGTTGTTGCTCAAACCCTTGTTTCCTCCGCGGCGTGATCCTCAATCTGAATCAGAGGATTAAAGGCATGGACGGGGCGTACCGGCTCGTCGAGCAAATCCTTGGCGGATGCATCGGCGTAACGGTTTGAAATCATGGCGCGCGCGGTGCCCCACAAGCCTCGCAGCGATCCGAAAGTGTCATTTACGGCAGACGCTTCATAACCGCTGTGCACCATGCAGTTCGCACACTTGGGATTACCCGACTCGGTGCCATAGTTTTGCCACTCCGTGGTTGCCAGAAGCTCGGCAAAGGTGTCAGCGTAGCCGTCCTGAAGCAAATAGCAGGGCTTCTGCCAGCCAAATACGTTAAATGTGGGCATGCCCCAAGGAGTACAGGCGTAATCGCGCTTGCCCATAAGGAATTCTAAAAATAGAGGGGACATGTTGAAGCGCCAGCCCGAATCGCGGTTCGACAAGATGGCACGAAATAGACGGCGGGTGCGAGCGCGTCCCAGGAAATGGCTTTGGTCGGGGGCCTTGTCGTAGGAATAGCCGGGCGAAAGCATCATGCCCTCGACACCCAATTGCATCATCTCGTCGAAGAACACGCGGACACTCTTGGGATCGGCGCCGTCGAAGAGAGTGGTATTAGTGGTGACACGGAAGCCGCGAGCTAGCGCCTCCTTGATTCCTTCGATAGCTTTGTCGTAGCCGCCTTCCAGGCACACGGAAAAATCATGATGCTCGCGCTGGCCATCCATGTGAACCGAGAACGTCAAATACTTGCTGGGCTTGAATAGATCGATTTTCTGTTTAAGCAATAGCGCATTCGTGCACAGATAAATGTATTTCTTGCGCGCCACCAGGCCTTCGACAATTTCTCCGATCTGCGGATGCAACAAAGGCTCTCCGCCGGGGATGGCGACCGTCGGCGTGCCGCATTCTTCGACTGCCCGAAAGCATTCATCCGGCGTGAGCTGCATTTTCAAAACATGGCTGGGATATTGAATTTTGCCGCAGCCGGCGCAGGCAAGATTGCACCGGAATAGCGGCTCGAGCATCAGGACGAGCGGGTACTGCTTGCGTCCTTTAAGTTTCTGCTTGAGGACGTAAGTTGCCACCGTCCACATCTGCGAAATTGGTACTGCCATTTTTCTCCCGTTCCGTGACTAATTGCTAAGCGCCTTCAAAAATCATTCCCCCGCTTGCGCCAACTGGGCACCAACTTGCGTCCCTGCCATGACCTTTGTATAGGTGGTCAGGGCAAGCAGCGGAAAATACTGCCGATACATGTGGTAGCGCAAGTAAAAGACGCGTGGGAAGCCTGTTCCAGTGAAATAGGGCTCGTCCCACGATCCATCTTTCTTTTGCGTGCGCAGCAAGTAGGCAACTCCCCGAGCCACCGAGTCACTGCGGGTGTCATTTGCGGCGAGCAGCCCAGCGACCGCCCACCCGGTCTGAGACGGAGTGCTCGGGCCGACGCCTTTGGTATTCGGGTCGTCGTACGAGCCACAAGTTTCTCCCCAACCCCCGTCCGGGTTCTGCACCATGCGAAGCCACTCTGCGCCCTGCTGGACGTAGGGCTCGTGATAATCCACGCCAATCGCTTCCAGCCCGCGAAGTACCTGCATCGTCCCGTAAATGTAGTTCACGCCCCAGCGGCCAAACCAGGATCCATCTGCGTCCTGCTCCTGCCGAATGAACTTGATCGCTTTTTTCACCGCAGGATGATTCTTGTCGTAGCCGTAGGTGGCCATCATTTCTAAAATGCGACCTGTGATATCAACCGTCGGAGGATCCAGCATCGCGTTGTGGTCTGCGAAAGGAACGTATTGGAAGACCATGCGGTCGTTATTCTTGTCGAACGACGCCCAGCCGCCATTGCGGCACTGCATGGAAAGAATCCAATCAATCGCACGCTGCACAGACTCGCGCTGATACCGCCCATTCGGATGTTCTACTTGTGCCAGGGCCAGGCATACCATGGCGCTGTCGTCCACGTCAGGATAGAACTCGTTGTTGAACTCAAAGTACCAGCCGCCGGGTATTCCCTTTTTATTTTTTACCTTCCAATCGCCCGGGTTGCGAACCTGCTTTTGCAGAATCCAATCGGCGCACTTGACCATGCGGGGATCATTGGCCGGCACTCCACTCTCGCCGAGAGCGAAAAGTGCATAGGCTGTATCCCACAAAGGGGACTTACAGGGCTGGACGCGGAATGTGTCAGCTTCTTCTATGCCCAGCTTTTCGAATTCATCGAGCGCACGAATGACTTGAGGGTCGTCGACGGAATAGCCCAAGCAGCGCAGCGCTATAATTGAATTCATCATCGACGGAAAGATGGCGCCCAGGCCATCACTCATCTCGAAGCGCTGCAGCATCCATCTTTCAGCGCTTTTCAGCGCAATCGACCGCAGAGGCCGGATGTGAACCCGCTCGAACCAGTGGGTCAAGCGGTCGAGGAATAGGAAAAAGTTGCGCCACGATATCCGCTTCTTGTCCCAATGGAGGTGCATGCGCAACTTGTCGCGCCCACCAACGAAAAGTTCTTCCACTCCCATTTCAGCCGGGATTTTCTTAAAAGGCTTCTTGGCGTAGCAAATCGAGAGTGGAACCAGGATGGCGCGCGACCACGAAGAAATTTCGTAGATGTTGAACCAGAACCAGTTGGGGAAAAGAACAATCTCCGGCGGAATTGCAGGAACCGCGTCGTAATCGTATTGCCCGAAGAAGCAGAGATAAATCTTGGTGAAGGTGTTAACTTCGGTCGCTCCACCCATTTCCAGAATCTTGTTGCGCGCGCGAACCATAGCGGGATGGTCGAACTTGTATCCAGCCAGCTTCAACCCGAAATAAGCCTTAACCG
The DNA here is from genome assembly GCA_001918935.1 of Acidobacteriales bacterium 13_1_40CM_3_55_5. GTDB lineage: Bacteria > Acidobacteriota > Terriglobia > Terriglobales > Acidobacteriaceae > 40CM-3-55-5. The sequence continues at coordinate 5,750 of MNGW01000041.1, forward strand.
AGGCGCTGACATTCGAGGGTCCAGCGGCGTAAATACCCCATCCGCCGTCCTCATTCTGATGCTGCAGAATATAACGCGCCGCTTTCTGGAATCGCTCACGATCGCCCGTGCCGAGCAGCGTGTGCAAAAGGATGTAATCAGATTCCAGTGTGGTATCGGCTTCCAATTCGCCGCACCAGTAGCCCTCTTCGTGTTGATCCGAAAAAAGGAACTTGCGAGCACCATCGACGGCGGCAGCAACCCGGCTGGTGAGGTCATCAATTTTGCCGAAACGCATCTGAGGCGCAGCAGACGCATACGGCGAAGAGGAGGTATTGTCCATAACTAGCGTTTACTCCGCGCTCACTGCTGTCGGAGCGCTGGCAATTGCCTCGACAATTTCGGGAGGCAGACCGAAGCGGACGTTTTCGGGCATGACTTCAACTTCCTTCACATTTTTAAAACCCCGAGTGCCGAGAAACTCCACTACTTCTTCCACCAGGCATTCCGGCGCTGAGGCTCCCGCTGTCAATGCGATCGTCTTTACCCCAACAAGCCATTCCGCCTTGATATTTTGGAAACTGTCGATCAGATGTGAGCTCGTACCAAGATTGCGAGCTACTTCGACCAGGCGATTGGAATTTGAACTGTTGTCCGAACCCACCACCAGGAGCAAGTCTGCGTCCGAGGCAACCTGCTTTACTGCCACCTGGCGATTCTCGGTGGCATAGCAGATATCCTGAGCCGCCGGTCCCTTGATGTGAGGGAAACGTTCCCGCAGGGCGGCGATGATGTCCTTGGTTTCGTCCAGGCTGAGGGTAGTCTGGGTCAGATACGCGACCCGCGTGGGATCCGGCAGAGTGAGGGATGCAACCTCTTCCGGGGAACCCACTACCTGTGTGACGATTGGCGCTTCGCCAAGGGTGCCAATAACTTCATCATGATCACGATGTCCGATCAGGATGAGCGAGTAGCCTTCCTTTGCGAACTTTACCGCTTCTACGTGAACCTTGGTCACAAGCGGGCAGGTCGCGTCAATTACCCGCAGTTTGCGATGTTCACTGGCTTCCCGAACCTCAGGAGAGACTCCATGGGCGCTGTAGATAACGCGCTCGCCATTGGGCACCTCTTCTACGCTGTCCACAAAAATCGCACCCTTGCCTTGTAGTTCTTCCACTACAAACCGGTTGTGGACAATTTCTTTGCGAACATAGATGGGGGGACCAAACGCTTCGAGGGCGATTCGGACAATGTCGATTGCCCGCACCACCCCTGCACAGAAGCCGCGAGGCTTCAACAAGAGCAGAGTTTTACCATCTTCCAACGCAGCCATAGCCTGCCTTTTAGGGTACACATTTCCCTGCTGGGAGTTAACTATCAGACTATCTGAAGGTGCCATTTTGGTCAACGTAAGCCATAGAAACGTCGAGGATTAGCAGGGATTGGGGAATGTGGGCAGGGAATGGGAAGTTAGCTTGGAGAACCGGCGATGAACTCTCACCATATTCGACGGATGCCGTAGTAGTCGAAAGCCTTTTCGTTGCTCACGATCGGTAACTTCTCAGCCTGAGCCTGTGCGATCAGCATGCGATCGAAAGGATCCTGGTGCGGCCCCGGCAGTAGCCCGGCGCGGATTCCGTGCTCGACGGACACGCTTAGACTCTCGAAGCTTTCACGCGCGAGATAGGCCGTAAAATCGTGCGCCAACTCCGTTGCGCTGTCCAGTTTTCCTAAACGGACTTTAGTGGCGATCTCCCAAGCCGAGGCAGCGCTTACGACAATGTGGTTGGTTTCACGGGCGATCACTCTACGGACGGAGCGTGGGAGGGCAGGATCGTCGCTCAACCACCAAAGCAGGGCATGTGTATCCAGTAGCAGGCGCACCGGGCCTATTGCCATCCCTCAAGTTCTTCAGGCGGCAGCGGCTCGAAGAATTCCGGTCCCACGTGTAGCTTTCCCCGCAGAGATCCGGGTTTGCGACCGCCATGTTTGTCCGCGATTGGGACGAGCCGCACCACTGGCTCGGAACCACGGGCTATGACGATCTCTTCCCCGCGACAGGCTTTTTCGATAAGGCGCGACAGTTGGGTCTTCGCCTTGTGGATAGTAATAGTTTCCATGTTAGCTAATTTATCTTAGCTAATTAGATGCCTAATTGCAAGTTGCGATTTAGGCGTTGGTCTTGAGCATTTGTTCCGCGTGCTTTCTGGAAGTCTCGGTCAGCTTTGCGCCGCTCAGCATGCGGGCAATTTCCTCGGTGCGCTCCTGCCCGTTGATAAGCCGAACCGAGGTTCGGGTGCGCCCAGACGAATCCTTCTTTTCGATCAGATAATGGTGATCGGCGAAGGTTGCGATCTGAGGAAGATGGGTGACGCAAAGCACCTGGTTGCCGCGAGAGAGATTCTTGAGCTTCTTGCCGACCGCTTCGGCGGCTCGCCCGCCAATGCCGGTATCAATTTCGTCGAAAACCAGAGTGCGTTGCGCACCGCTGTTCTTCTTGCGTCCTGAGGTAGCGCCTGCTTCCACGCTGGCCTTTAATGCCAGCAAGACACGCGACAGTTCGCCACCCGAAGCAATCTGCTCCAGCGGCCGCAATGGTTCGCCAGGATTGGTGGAGATCATGTAAACGACCTGGTCGAAACCTGAGGCGGTCCAGTTCCCTTCCTCATCGCTACCGCTGACCTCGATATGGAAAGCCGCTTTCATGGCGAGATCGTTGATTTCGGCCTCGACCAGCTTCTCTAATTTCCTGGCAGACTCGTGGCGTTTCCTCGAAACTGCTTGCGCCGCGAGCAGATATTCCTTTGCCGCCGCGACTAATTTTGCGCGGAGTTGGCGGAGAACTTCGTCTTTGTTCTCCATCTCTGAAATCTTGCGACTGACGTCCGCTCCGAAATTAATGACGTCCACAAGCGCGGGACCGCACTTCCGTTTGAGCCGATCGATAGCCACAAGCCTGTCTTCCACTTCGGCGAGGTGTTCGGGCGAGGCCTCAATGCCGCCAGCGTAATCTCGTAACGTGACGCCGACGTCCTCGATGCTGATGCGGGCAGTTTCCAACGCTGCCAGCGATTCCTGAAAATTAGGCTCGTAACGGCACAATTCTTCAAGATGCTTCTGCGCGGCCCGTACGGATGCAGAAGTAGAAGTATTTCCTTCATAAAGTAAATCGAAAGCATTCATGGCAGAACTGTAGATTTTTTCCGCATTGGCCAAGACGCGCTTTTCGGTTTCCAGACGTTCATCTTCTCCCGGTTGCAGCTTGGCTTCTTCGATCTCCCGCTTTTGAAAAGTCCAGAGATCCAGCAATCGCAGGCGGTCTTGCTCGTCGCGTTCAAGCTCTTGAATGCGACTGACGATATTTTTCCAAGACGAGAAACATTCGCTGACGCTCTCAAGCTGAGTACCAGCAAAAGCATCCAGCAATTCCAGGCGGGCTGCTGCGTCGAACGAAACAAGGGATTGGTTCTGAGCGTGGATGGTGGCCAGATACGGCGCAAGCTGTCGCAACACGGTGACGGTCGCCGGCTGGTTGTTGACAAAAACTCGGCCCTTGCCACTCGCCGAAATCTCGCGTCTTAAAATAATGGATTCATGGTCAGAGTCGATGCCGTTACTCTCGAGCACCTGGGCCACGACCTTCTCTCCTCCACTCTCAACCTCAAAGACTGCTGAGATGAGAGCCCGATCCGCGCCGGTGCGAATCACATCGGGAGAAGCTTTGTCCCCGAGAAGAAGGGCGAGCGCGTCGATCAGGATGGATTTTCCGGCGCCGGTTTCGCCGGTCAGCAGGTTCAGACCGGGCGCAAACTCGATCGCGAAATTATCAATGACCGCGTAATTTTCGAGGCGCAGTTCGACGAGCACTAAGCAGTTCCGGATTGCAGGAATTTAGACGAAGAATAGCATGAAGGGTAGTCTTGGTCTGTGAGCGGATTCCTGTTTTGCACAAGAAAAGGTTGATAAAGAGGATGCCCGAGCGGAGTCATTCGGCAACGATGGTCTATAATTCGAACCAAGGAAAAATTCAAATCAATGCATGTTTTTTTGTTGCTGACAATCGTGGTCGGCGGGGAAATCGTTGACCTCGTGGGCCAAACCGGAGTTGTGGCCAAGTTCGTACTGCTTCTGCTCCTCGCGTTCAGCTTGGTTTCGTGGGCGATCATCCTTTCCAAATGGAGTCTGCTCACGCGGGCCAGGGTCCAGAGTGGCCGTTTCGTGCGTGCTTTCCGCAAGGCACAGCGCTTGCAGGACGTGGGCGCGGTAGCGGAACAATTCCGTCCTAGCCCGCTGGTTGGGGTGTTTGAGGGTGGGTTCGAAGAATATCGCCGTCAGGGCGGAGTTTCGAGCGGGATGATAAAGAACCCCACCGCGATCCAGCGAGCCATGCAAATCGCCAACTCCGAAGAGTTGACACGCTTTGAGCGCAATCTGCCTTGGCTGGCGATTACGGGCGCCGCCACGCCGTTCATCGGCCTTTTTGGAACAGTGTGGGGCATTATTGATGCGTTTCACGGTCTGGGGACTGCTGGTACTGGTGCCACGCTGAAAGCAGTTGCGCCGGGCATCTCCGAGGCGCTCATCACCACCGCTGCAGGTCTGGCTGCCGCTATTCCCGCAGTGATTGCCTACAACCTCATCGGCGCCTCGATTCGAGAATTCGCCGCTCGTGGAGACGACTTTGCCATGGAGATGCTGAATGCAGTGGAACGTCAGCAGCCACAAGCCGCTTACAGCGCCGCTGAAGTCCCTGGAGCGAGGCGGTAATGGCGTTTACCGCAACCAATGGACGGACACAAACGTCCCTTTCCGACATCAACATCACGCCTTTGGTGGACGTTGTGCTGGTGCTCTTGATTATTTTCATGGTGACGGCGCCGGTGCTCCAATCCGGCATTGAGGTAAACGTCCCCAAAACTCGTAGCGTAAAAGAAATCACAGATGAGCGGCTGGTTATCAGCATCAACAAGCAGCAGCGGGTTTATCTGGGAAACGATCCCATTAACATTAATCAGATTGGCGCAAAGCTGCGTCAGAAGATTCGGGACCCGCAGCATCAGTCCATTTTTATCCGCGCCGATGAAGATGTACCTTTCGGCGCTTTCGCCACGGTGATGGATGCAGTAAAGCAATCGGGCATCAGCAACGTAAGCATCGTCACCCAACCGCTCGATACGCATGGCAGCCGCTGAGATCTTTTTCGAACACGAACGCTGGGGCCGAAACCTGGCCTGGTCTGCCGGATTTCACGTTGCCGTCGCAGCTTCCATCCTGGCGTACACGGTGATCGCACCCGGAAGTCGAGGCGAGGGATGGGGCGCGGGCGGAGGGGGCGACGCCATCGGAGTCACTCTGGTAAGCACGGTCCCGCTGCCTGCCAATCCAGTGCAAACCCAAAATGTTTTGGCGAATGAGTCCAAGGGACTTTCACAATCGCAGCCCAAACCGGAGGTGAAGGAACCCGAGGCAATACCGATTCCGGAGGCCAACGCGAAGAAGAAGTCGAAAGCAGAGACCACGCCGACTCATCAGAAACCGCAGCCGCAACCGGAACCGAAGGAAGAGGCAAACAATGTTGTGCCCTTCGGCCAGGGCGGCCCAGTCAGCGGGCCTTACGGGGTATTCAGTGCAGGCGGGGCCAAGGGAGGCTTCGGCGTTACCGGCGGTGGAGGCGACTTCGGCAGCCGTTATGCCTGGTACGTGCGCGTGGTCCAGCAAAAAGTCTCAGAAAACTGGTTGAAGTACGAAGTAGACCCTCGCATCGGCCAGGCGCAACGGGTCTACATCACCTTCGACGTTTTGCGAGACGGGAGACCTGCCAGCGTGCAAGTCGAGCAGTCGAGCGGCGTTCCTTCGCTGGATCAATCAGCAGTGCGAGCCATCCAGCGCATTGATACTTTTGGTCCACTGCCCCCGGATTATTCGGGAAATAAGGTTTCCGTAGAGTTCTGGTTCGATTACAAGAGATAGATACAACTTGCTAACGCTCGGGGCGTGCAAGTTCAAAGAAAAAATTCATGAAGCGATTTCATAGTTGGATCATTGCGTTCGTTCTGCTGCTGAGCATTCCAACCTGGGGTCAACAGGATTGGATCCGAACCGGCACGGGGCTGGGAGTGGAAAAGGTCCGGTTGGCGGTTCCCGATTTCAAAGCGTCCACTCAAGATCCGAAAAATTCCGACCTGCTGAAAGTTTTCAACGACACGCTGTGGAATGATCTGGACAATGCCGGCATCTTCGACATGGTCTCCAAGAGCTTCTATCCCCTCGAAGTTCCCGGCACTGCGGCTGACGTTAAGTTCGAGGCCTGGAGCAGCCCCCCTCCGAACGCTTCCATGCTGGCATTTGGCAACCTGGGGATTTCCGGCGCGAACGCTACGGTGCAAGGCTGGCTCTATGACGTCAAGAACGTCACTTCCCCACAAGTGTTGGGCAAACAGTATCAGGATGCGGCAACTAGCGATGCGGTTCGAACCATTGCCCACAAGTTTGCCGACGAGATCATCTTTCGTTTGGGCGGCGGCATTCAGGGCATCGCAGAGAGCAAGATCTTTTTCGTCAGCGGCCGCAGCGGTCACAAAGAAATTTGGGCGATGGATTACGATGGAGCGAATCAACGTGAACTGACCCATCTCGGTTCGATTTCACTATCGCCACGTATCTCCCCGGAGGGTTCACGATTGGCCTTCAGTTCACTGACTAAAACCGGATGGGAAATCCTGATGTATTCGCTGGACCTGGACCGGGTGGTGACATTTCCAAAATTTGGGGGCACGAATCTTTCTCCGGCATGGTCGGCTGATGGAACCAAGCTGGCTTTTTCATCTTCGCGGAGCGGTGATTCCGAGATCTACGTAATGGATTCCTCGGGAGCCAATCTGAAACGCATTACGTCATTCAAAGGTCCTGACGTTTCGCCAGTTTGGAACCGAAAGACCGGGGCGCAGATTGCCTGGGTGAGCGGCCGCAGTGGGCTGCCGCAGATTTACACCATGGAGGCCGATGGCACGAACGTTCAGCGGCTAACGGACGAGGGCTATGCCGTCTCTCCGGCATGGTCCCCTAATGGACAATTTCTGGTATTTTCCTGGATCCGCCATTACGGGCCAGGGGCGCCCGGTGCCCAGGATATTTACATCATGGACATCGTCAGCAAACAGTGGGTGCAATTGACCCACGATGGTGGGCGAAATGATTTTCCATCATGGTCGCCCGATGGACGCCACATCATTTTTCAATCGAGCCGGGCGGGAGGCGACCAAATCTGGACCATGTTGGCCGACGGAACCAATCAAAAACGGTTAACCACAGCCGGCAGTAATATGCAACCTAACTGGAGCTGGAAATAATTTTGGCCATAATGATCGAATTCTTGTCCATTCATCTCCGGAGCAAGACGTCAGATTTAAATCCGCCTGGCCTGAACTCGAAACGCGGCTCGAAAGCCGGGGGGCGCAATTACGCAGGGAGGAAAAATTGAAGCAAAAAAGTTTGAACTGGATCATGCTTGTGTTCGCCTTGAGCGCCATCATGACGTTGGGGGCCTGCAAGAAGAAGGTGGCGCCGCCACCGCCGCCCCCACCACCGCCTGCGGCAGCACCTACCGCTTCGCTTAGCGCAAGTCCGAATACGGTCGATAAGGGCGGGGCAACCACGCTGACATGGCAAACCACGAATGCCACTGACATCAGCATTGACGGCATCGGCGCGGTGCAACCCAATGGTTCGCAGCAAGTGACGCCGGCCGAGTCAACAACCTACCATCTCACCGCGAAGGGTCCCGGAGGGACGCAGGAGGCTACAGCGCGGGTCACTGTGAACGCACCTGCTGCGCCGCCCGCTCCGACAGCCTCCGCCACGGAGGAAGAGCTGTTTTCTCAGACTGTGAAGGATATCTTTTTCGAGTACGATAAATTCGACATCAGCCCCGACCAGCAAGCCGCTCTGCGAGGAGACATCGATTTCTTGAAACAGCATGCCAATGTACGGTTCACCATCGAGGGACACTGCGATGAGCGCGGCTCAACTGAATACAACCTCGCGCTTGGGGATAACCGTGCCAATAGTGTGAAGAACGCTTTGGTGCAAGGTGGCGTCAGCGCCGATCGAATTAAGACCATCAGCTATGGCAAAGAGAAGCCCTTCTGCACCCAGTCGAATGAACAATGCTGGCAGCAGAACCGGCGTGGGCACTTCGTTTATCAAAAATAAGAGATCAGCAGGAAGCGGGGCGTTTGCCGGCGCTCCGCTTCCCTATATCCCTCTGGCCCGGGAAGCCTTTTGCAAGCAAGACAACTGCTTTCGGAACGCGCTATCCTGCACAATAGAATCTTTCTCAGTCCGTGAACGTTCTGGCCCGGACTCGCAACATACTTTTTGCATCCTAGGAAATAGACTATGAGAATCCAACGCCTCTTGACCATTCTTGTTTTGCTTTCATCGCTGTGGCTGGCGACGCCGTCCGCATGGGGCATTAGCCGGGAGATCGTCCAGTTGCAGACTCAGGTACAAGCTCTTCAAGACCAGATGACGCACATGCAGCAGTCCTTCGACGAGCGCATGGGGGTCATGAAAAACCTGGTCGAGCAGAGCACTGACAGCATGAACAAAGTCGCCGCGTCGGTGACCGATCTTCAGGGCACACTGCAGAAACAGCAAACCGACAGTGGCTCTCACGTGGACCAACTCTCGGGACAAATTCAGGCGCTCAATGACACTCTCGATGAGCTGAAGGCCCGCCTGGCGAAAGTCAGCAAGCAACTAGAGGACATGCAAGCGGCCCAACAGAATGTTGCTGCACAACAGTCTCAGCAAACCCAGCAACAACAGCAGCAAACGCAAGCTCCTCCGCCCGACGTGCTTTACAACAACGCGTTACGCGATTACAACGCGGCCAAGAATGATCTCGCGGCCCAGGAGTTCGCCGATTACGTCAAGTACTACCCCAACACTGATCTTGCAGGGAATGCCTATTTCTATCTAGCGGATCTCGAATTCCGGCAGGGAAACTATCAACAGGCAGTCAAAGATTACGACCAAGTGCTACAGAACTTCCCTACCGGAAACAAAGCTCCCGCAGCTCAACTGAAGAAGGGATTTGCGCTGCTGGAGCTGGGACAAAAGGACAGCGGTATTGCGGAACTTCGCCGCCTCATACAGCGTTATCCGCGTTCTAACGAGGCGCTGCAAGCTCGGGACCGGCTGCGTAAGCTAGGCGTTCCCGCCACCGGCACTACTGCCCGCAAGATGCAGTAGAAACATTTTCGAAATACGATTTACGAAGTACGATTGCCGTTGGACTCTGCGCCAGTCGGTTCTCAATCGTCATCTTCATTCATCCGCCTTCGGAAGGTCCAGCGTCCTCAGACCATATCGGATCTCTGATGTTAGGCCATTAATCCGCATACCGTCCTGAACCATCAGTTTGCAAGAGATTGCAGCGCGGCTCGCGGATTCGTCACCCAAATCGAAACTGATGCGGCAAGACTGACACTCCCCGTTCCAACAGAAGCGGCCGTAGGAGATCGCTTCCGGGGCGAGGTATTGGAAACAACGTAACAGGGGATTATTCTCTGGAACCTCGAATTCTTTTCCTAGAATCGTGATCTTTACCAAGCGGGTAAATGGGCGGAAGAGAGTGGTGGGTGCGGCCATGCTCAAAGAACTGGAGCGTACCTTCCCTTCCGCAAAACAAACGAAGGTGACTGTCCAGACGGAACACTCCTAAGAGTCATCGGCGGAAATACTTCCGTACGGCGAAGTTTGGGAGTACCCTAAAGTCCAAGCGGGTAGGCTCATTCCGCCTATGGAGCACTCATATATGACCAGAGATCAGGATTGCGGCAAAGGCGCAGTCGAACAGGACGAGAAGACACAAACCGGAGGCAACACCTCCATGCAAGGTCAACTTGGACATCGGGACCAGGATTCTATGTTGAAATCCGCCGATACGGACTTTCCGGAGCCGGGGGAAAGCCCTGAACATACCGGGGAACCACAAAAAGATGGCAAGAAGTCTTTAGACGACGTGGCTTGAAAAAGTGGTCAGGTGCCAGTCATCAGTGGTCAGTTAATCGGTGCCCAAGCGAAAGAATTCACTGGCAACTGGCCCATCACTCCGCACGAAATCAATCGGTTTCAAAGTGGGGCAAGTAATTCTGCAGAGAGCCGCGACAGGACGAATTAATGGGGTTGGAGCTGATGCCGCTCCGACTCGCCTGTGCATTTTGCTTTTAATCTTTGGACTATGTGTGTCGATATCCAGCTGTGACGGTCCGAAGACGACTTGGTCTGCCGAGAGCCGATCCCTGATGGGAAGATGATTGCGACTGCCTACACAATCCAGACGAGTGGGATCGGAACAGGGGATCCCGGCACCAGTGTGTATCTCAACTGGACTACAGGTTCACAATCTCCGACTATAATTTTGTCATTCGCGGAGGGGCCAGGCGAACCCGGCAGTATGAACGTAGGGATGAACTGGCTATCGCCGAAACATCTTGAGCTGACCTACAAAGGACGTCGGACGCTCGACTTCCAGGCTGTTAAGTGCCACGGCGTCGACATCTCGGTCCGAGACCTTTCAGACGGGACGAGTCTTGAGGGAAGCCGAACACGGTAATGCCCACTGACCACTAGCCACTGCTCTACCGCAATTCTTCCATCACCTGCTCCAGCACTTCCCTTCCGGGGCGAACCACAGACTCCGGCA
>MNGW01000041.1:16462-19038 GCA_001918935.1 Acidobacteriales bacterium 13_1_40CM_3_55_5
CACTCCCGTCAAAGCCTCACCTTTTTCATGGGCCTCGTGAAGGCGGGTGATGGCTTTGATCCGATCCGTGGGGTCGTAATCCTCTTCCAATTTTCGTAATCGCAACTTGGAGCCGTCGTGCATAGTCACTTCGATGGACGTGCCCGGGTCATACTCTACGTCGATCTCCTCGAATGCAGGCACAAAACTAATTTCCTGAAGTGGCTCGTCGTGGTCCTTCATGTATTTATAGGATTTCGTCGAACCTTCGTGATCGTTGAAGGTTACGCAGGGGGAAACGATATCGAGCATGACAGTGCCACGGTGAGCGATCGCCGCCTTCATCATGCTGTGCAATTGTTTCTTGTCGCCAGAGAAAGAGCGTCCCACAAAGGTCGCGCCCAAAGTGATTGCCATGGCACAAGTATCGACGGGGGGCAGATCGTTAATGACGCCCGTCTTCAACTTGGATCCCAAATCCGCCGTTGCGGAAAATTGTCCCTTGGTGAGTCCGTAAACGCCGTTGTCTTCGATTATGTAAATGATCGGCAGATTGCGGCGCATGAGGTGGACGAACTGTCCAACCCCAATGGATGCGGTATCGCCGTCTCCGCTAACCCCCAACGCGAGCAGATTACGATTGGCTAGCATGGCTCCGGTAGCGACGGAAGGCATACGGCCGTGAACCGCGTTGAAACTGTGCGACCGTCCCATGAAATAAGCCGGACTCTTCGAAGAGCAACCAATGCCACTCAACTTGGCCACTCGTTCAGGAGGAACGCCCATCTCAAACATGGCATCGATAATTCGCTCAGAAATGGCATTGTGTCCGCAGCCCGCGCAGAGCGTCGTGCGCCCGCCCTTGTAATCGAGCACGGCCAAGCCGATGCGATTCGTCTTTGGTCCCGGTGTGCTGGTCGTAGTCGCCATTTACTTACCCTCCATGGTCATGAGTTCGTCCGTCACCGAGCGCGCATCGAGCGGCAGGCCGTGGATATGCGCGATGCTGCGCAACCGCGGCACCAGCGTTGCTTCCAAGTCCAGCTTTAACAGGCTGAGCATCTGCGCGTCGCGATTCTGCTCTACAACGTAAACCCGATCGTGTTGTTTTACGAACTCGTGTACTTCGCGTGTGAACGGATAGGCGCGAAGCCGCAGGTAATCCGTTTCGATGTTGTATTCCCTACGCAACTGATCCCGGCTCTCTACCAGCGCCCAGTGGGAAGTGCCGTAGGCAATGAAGCCGACCTTCGACTTTTCATTGGAGACCACCTCGGGGCGCGGCACAAAAGAGCGCGCCGTCTCGAACTTCCGGTTGAGCCGTTCCATATTTTTTTCAAAATCGTCAGGACGCTCGCTGTATTGAGACTTTTCGTTGTGCCCGCTGCCCCGGGCAAAATAGGCGGCGGCCGGATGGTCTGTGCCCGGAAGGGTTCGGTAGCCGACACCATCCCCGTCCACGTCTTTGTAACGAGCAAAATTTCCCAGACGATCCAGGTCTTCCTTGTCGAGGACTTTGCCGCGCTCAATTGGCTTTTCCGGGTATTTAAACGGATCGGCCATCCAATTATTCATCCCCAGATCAAGGTCGGACATCACGAATATGAGGGTCTGGAAACGCTCCGCTAAATCGAAAGCGTCCTGCGCCATGGTGAAGCATTCTTCTGCGGAACATGGAATCAGGAATATGTGTTTCGTGTCGCCATGTGAAAGAAAAGCATTGAAAAGTATGTCGCCCTGCGAAGTGCGGGTGGGCAAACCGGTTGAAGGGCCGACCCGCTGGATGTCCCAGATCACGCCCGGGACTTCGGCGTAGTAAGCCAAGCCCGCGAACTCTGCCATCAGTGAAATTCCGGGGCCCGCAGTTGCAGTCATGGCTCGGGCTCCAGCCCAACCAGCGCCTACCACCATGCCGACTGCAGCCAGTTCGTCTTCCGCTTGCACAATGGCAAACGTTGCCTTCCCATCCGCACCAATCCGGAACCGCTTCATGTACTCAATCAGGCTTTCGGGCAACGAAGAGGATGGTGTAATCGGATACCAGCTCACCATGGTTACGCCAGCGAACATGCAGCCCAGCGCGGCAGCCGCGTTGCCATCAATAATGATCTTGCCGGTGGTCTTGTCCATGCGCTGGATGACATAAGGATCGCGCTTGGGCAAGTTCGCGGCAGCGTAGTCGAAACCGGCCTGAACCGCAGCCAGGTTCAGATTGGCTGCCTTTACTTTCTTGGCAAACTGTTTGCGGATCGCCTTTTCCACTTCGGCCATATCAATTTCGAGCAACTTGGCGACCACGCCCACGTAAATCATGTTCTTGACCAGCTTGCGCAGCTTGGCTTCCGGACAGACGGGAGCAACCAGCTTGTCGTAAGGCACCGAATAGAAAACCAGATCCTGGCGTAGGCTGCTAAGGTTGAGCGGCTCGTCATACAACACAGCAGCGCCCGAAGCGAGCGACATGACGTCTTCCTGCGCCGTCTCGGAATTCATCGCGACCACGAAGTCGATCTCTTTCTTACGGGCGATATAGCCGTCTTTGTTGGCGCGAATGGTGTACCAAGTGGGCAGACCTGCAATGTTCGAGGGAAATAGAT
>MNGW01000011.1 GCA_001918935.1 Acidobacteriales bacterium 13_1_40CM_3_55_5
ATCGGCACCCAACCTGACTCGGTGAATTCCCCATTGATCTGGCTGACTAAGAGCTCGACTTCCAGACGAAGTTCTTTGTAGTTAGGAATCTCCTCGCGGCTGGGGACTACCACTTGCACCAACGTGATCTGGCGGCGCAATTCTGGAAAGCGACGCAGCAAAAGGCGAAACGACTTGAGCCTCTCCGGAATCCCCTTGGTGTAATCCATGCGGTCAACGCCCAGGACCAGGACGTTGTCCAGCAATTGTTTGCGGATATTCGCGGCGCGGGTTGCTACGTCGGGATGCGCGGCAGGTATAGCGAATTCCTCGAAGTCAATGCTGATAGGGAAAGTTCCCACTACTGCGTGGCGCCCCTGTATGCCCGCAAGCATATAAGGATGATTCTGCTCAACGGCCGCTTCGGGGAGCAGACGCTGGAGGCAGCTTATAAAATTGTTGCGGTCGCGGTCGGTCTGAAAACCAATCAGGTCGAATTGCAGTAATGACTTCAGAATGCATTGCCGCCATGGCAATTTTTCAAAAATATCGGGCGCCGGGAACGGGATATGGAGGAAAAAGCCCATCTGGGCGCGCGATCCTGCCTCTCGCAAATATCGCGCCACGCTCATGAGGTGATAATCGTGCACCCAAATGAAATCTTCGTCCGTGGCAGTGTTGGCGGCAGCCTGGGCAAATTTGCGATTGACCCGCTGATAGGCTTCCCAATAATCGGGATCAAACTTGCACAGGGACGGCATATCGTGAAACAGGGGCCAGATGATCTCGTTGGCAAATCCGGAGTAGAATTTTGCGATCTCTGCCTCAGAGAGCGCAACGGCTTGCAGAGTATGAAAGCGCCGCCGAGAAGCTTTCGCCAGCAGATGCTCAACTTCCGGACCTTGCGCCGAGCCCGCCCAACCGATCCATACGCCGGGTTGATGACGCCAGGCAGCATTCAGAGCGGTGGCCAATCCTCCGGAACTGCGCTCTACCCGGGCGCCACTGGCAGTATTTCGAATGAGTACGGGCAGCCGGTTGGAAACGTTGATCAGGCGTCCTTTAATGAGCGTCATAACTCTTCTCCTGAGCATCGAGCCATTCCTGGAAAAACTGGATCAGCTCCTGCGGTGGTTGCAGCCACACATCAGCCGCCGTCGGCCGTGATTGCGAACGAACCAGCGCGGTAAGCCCTTTTCCCTTTAGCGCGCGAAATGCGTCTTCATCAGTTTGGTCGTCGCCCAGATAGGCCACAGCGGAGTCGGGGTGAATTTCATTGAGAACGGTATTTACGGCATCCCCTTTATTTTTCCCGAGAACGCGAAGTTCTAGGCCGCCATCGAAGTCCAGCAAACTCAGTGAATACTCGTCGCGAAGCGGAATCCAACGTTGGAAGACACGCGATTTGATGTCTTCGATTTCCTGCGCGGTCAAGCCTCTCCAATGCACAGCGACACCGCCGGGCTTAAGTTCTATTTGCCGCTCCAAGCCATCGGTCCGCAAAGAGGTGGCTGCCATGAGAAGTCCCATTTGCTGATCGTGGGGCAGAACGCCGAGTTCATAACTGCCGTCGGGTTTGAGCCGCTCCAAGCCATGGCTTCCCCAGATTTCTGGGTGGGGATGGATGCCGCTTAGTAACAGAAGTTCGCGGGCGGGGCGTCCACTGATGAGGACCACACGCGTTCCCTCCGCCATGATGCGCGCCAGCAGATCGGGGACTTCGGGATAGGGAAAAGCAAGATTGCGGTCGGCGGAAAAAGGAGCCAGAGTCCCGTCATAGTCGAGGAGAAGAACACGAGCGGAAGCCGACCTGAGGCGGTCCAGAAAAGACCCGTAACTGATTTGACGCTCGAGTGCCTTCATTGCGGGCTCCTGACCCAGCAACCGACAACAAGAAAGCGATACCCGGCGCGAAGTGGCGAAAAATTCAGCCCCGTCAAAATTGAACTGCTTAGACCAGCATTCGCAGTTCAGGGCCGGCCAGTAACTGGCCTAACTAGGTGACCGTCCGTCGCAAAATTACGGCGGAGGTGGAAGAGCGGCCGCATACCCCTATGCTGCCGCAGAATTTCGAAGAGCTAGCATCATTTTACCACGGAAAATGTACCGAAAAATGCGCAGAAGTGCATGATTGAGCAGCAACTCAGGTCCAGCGAAACCAACGCAGGGCGAGCACAAACGAGACACCGCCCCACAGAACAAGCACCAGCAGACGGCCGGACTGCGAAGCGAGCGATGCGCCTTGCAGGATCGTGGCGCGTAAGGCGTCATTGAGCGCCGTCAGCGGCAATGCTCTGATGAAAGAATGTACGATGGCGGGAAAACGCTCATAAGAGAAAAAGACGCCGGAAAAAATCCACATAGGCATCATTACGAGGTTAATCAGCCCGCTGACACTCTCAATCTTCTGCGCGCGACTTGCCGTGAGCAGGCCCAGGCCACCGAAAGCAACGGCACCAATCGCTCCCAGCAATAGGATCGTAAGTATGGATCCGAGCACCCGCATGTGGAACACCAGCACGCCAAAACCAAGCAACAGTGCCACTTCTATAAGCATGAGCACTAAGCGGCTGCTAGTGAGTGCAAGCAAAAAATCGCTCCGACGCATCGGGGTAGCTACGAAGCGTTTGAGCAGCTTGCGTTGGCGCATGTCCACCAAAGCGAATCCGATTCCCCACATTCCAGAGTTCATCAAGTTCATCCCTAACAGTCCGGGGATGAGGAAATCGATGTAGCGCGAGCCGGGCTCGGTGGAAGTCACGGCGGTGGTGGGCAGTGGGTCCGTACGGCCCGCGGCAGTTTGCAGCGCGTCGTCTACCTCCGCCCGGGAAAGGACGCTTTCGGGACGCGAAGGATCGTAATGATAACGGAAGCCACCGTTGGTACCTGGCTCCACCACAAGATCGTATTTTCCTAGACGGAAACCTTGGAGAGCGAGCGATTGGTTGAGCACTTCAGCACGGATGGAAGACTTCCTAGCCTCGAGGAGCGCCATCGCCTTATCCGCGCCAGGACCGGCGACAATCGCGATCGAGGTGACGTCGGCGGGCTTATTGCGGAAGGCGATGCCCAAGCCTAGCGCAAGAAGTAATGGAAAGATGAAAACCCAGAAAATCACTTCCGGTTCGCGTTTGAGTTCCTTCATCCGCGCCATCAGCAGATGAGTGAAGCCGGACCAACGGCCTGGGAGACAGTCATCAATGCGCCTCCGTAACCGCCGCGATCCCACTGTCGAGCTTTTCTCGGCTTGGACGGAAGAAGGCACCCGTCCCCACGTGATCTCTGCAAGGCGTCATCAGTCTTCCCTCAGGTGGCGGCCCGTAAGGCGGACGAATACGTCCTCCAGGCTAGCCTGTCGCGTGGTGAGGTGCAAAAGTTGGGAGCCTTGGTTGTGGACCGCATCCAGCAGAGCGGGAATGGTTCGATGAGGCTCGCGCACGTTCAAGCAAACCAGGCCGTCGTCGTGACGGACCGAGTCCACCCCTGGGAGCGCGCGCCATCCGTCAAGGTTCGCGTCGTCCGAGTTGCCGCCAACGGAAAATTCCACTACGTGGTGTCCGCCAAGCCGGTCGATCAGATCGGCGGGTGTGCCTTCGGCGATCAGTTGGCCGTGATCAATGATGGCCAGCCGATCGCAAAGGCGCTCGGCCTCGTCCATGTAATGGGTTGTAAGCAATACTGTGCCGCCATTTCGTTGAAAGGCGCGAATGATATCCCAGAGTTGACGCCGGCTCTGCGGATCGAGGCCGGTCGTCGGCTCGTCGAGAAAAAGAACTCTCGGATTTCCCACGAGCGCCGTAGCGACGGCCAGGCGCTGGCGCTGCCCGCCGGACAGCTTTCCTACCCATGCGTCGGCTTTTTCGTTGAGCTGGAGGTCGGTCAATACATCGTCTGACGAGCGAGGTTCGCGATAAAAGCTGGAAAACAATTCAATGGTCTCGCGGACCGTGAGTTTTCGCAGCTCTCGCGCATTGGTCTGCCAATCGTGACCAAGAATTGTGACCTTGCCGGAAGTGGGCTCCAGCAGACCTTCGAGGATCTCAATAGTCGTGGTCTTCCCTGCTCCATTAGGGCCGAGCAAACCAAAGCATTCTCCAGTTTCGATTTCCAGGTTCAGCCCGCGGACCGCTTCAACTTTTCCGTCGTAGGTCTTGCGCAGGTCGTGACATTGAATGGCGACTGGCACCGGGAAATTTTACCGTAACGGGTGACTTTGAGATCGGGGGGACTCTCGGTCAGTCGGACTCTGACGGCTTCCCGCGATACGAAGCAGGTAAGACCGAGTGGGGTGGCGACGGCATGGGAGTCTTTCCTTTCACATCATGCCAGAGGATTGCATTGAGCACTGCGGAATTCACTGCATCCGGACGGGAGAAGTCCATCTTGGCGGATTCTTCCGCACCTTGCCCCCGTTTTGGATTGATTTGATAGATCAGTTTATTATCGCGGTTGCGCCAGTCCGCACTGAATGGCGGCTGGTTGCCGGCACCGGAAAATAGGGGAGCCATGACCGGCGCGTACGCGTCGTTCTGGTTCATTGGCGGCAAGCCGAGCAAGGTCTCCAGAGTGTGAACCATATTTACCGTGGTGTAGAAGCTATGGTCCACAAACGGACGCTCGATCGAACCGGGTGAGTACTTGCTGATGACGAAGGCGATGGAACGGTGAGCATCAACATGATCTGCGCCGTCCTGAGCGTCGTCCTCAATCACAAGAATCGCAGTGTCATCCCAATAAGGGCTGTGAGAGACGGCTTCGACTACACGACCGAGAGCGAGATCGTTGTCAGCCACCGAGGCGGCCGGACGCGGATGTCCGGCGCTCGTCCCATGCGTGTGGTCGTCGGGCAGATAGAGTAAGACGAAGTTAGGTAATTCGGTTCCCTTCCCTTCTTTACGCGCGCGAACAAAACCGTCGAACTCGTTAAGAAATTCGTCGGCGCGAAGCTGATCAGGATAATCGGTATTGAAGTCTGGATAGTTGGGATCGAAATGGTCACGCAACACCGCCTTGGCGGACTTCATACGCCTCATCACAGGAACAGGCCACGGCCAGGGACTAGGCGAACCATGTGGCTGCCCAACATTCGGTGGCAGCGGTTCTCCCGTCTTAATCACAGGGCGTGGACATTCCGCTTCGAGGGACGAAGGAGTTCCTTCTTTGGGAGATGCCGGGCCTTTACGTGGACGCTTGCACCATACTGCATTCACAAACTCGCCATAATCGCGGTAGCTCAGGCCATGGCTTGATGCGTTATCCCAGATGTAGCCGGTGGAAGGAGCATCGACATCAGGTTCACCATGCTCAAGGGGGAATTCGTCGGCGACAGTTCCTTGAAAGTCATAGGTGCGCTCTTTGCCGCGATATGCAATTTGCCAAGTCTTTTCGTTGTAGTCGCTGGTAATAGCGGCGGTGGTCCATTCATGGCCGTCGCCAGAGACTTCTCCGCTATCGTAAAAGTTGTCGAGCACGCCAAATTGCAATGCCAGCTTGTGCTCGTTGGGAGTGATGTCGTCCCCATAAAGAGTAAGCGAAGAATCCCCGTTGCCTACTTTCAGGTCGCCGAGCACCTGGTCATACGTGCGATTCTCTTTGATGACGTAGATCACATGGCGAATTGGATTAGAGCCACTACGGAATTGAATGCGTCCCGGATCGGAGTGAAATAGATTGGTTTCCCCGACCTGACGCGTGAGCTCGGGGAGATGTTCCTCCGCCTGGCGAAAGTTTAAACGAGAAATCGATCCGTAAAGCAGAGTCACGATATAAGGGTGCCTTCGATGACCTTTGCGCTCGAGCTCGTTATCACCATTGTTCGGGCCTGTGCTGCGTCCTTTAGCAGTTGCGATCAGCAGCTCGTCACCGACTGTCGCCAAAGCGCTGGGATACCATTCGGTAGGAATGAAACCTGAAGCTTCATCGGGCGATGGAAATGCGATGCTCTTCTGTGACAGTCTGGCAGTGTCGAATACTGCAACCGCATTAATCGAGGCATCAGCAACGAACAAACGCTTGCCATCGGACGACTGAGCCAGCGCATTGGGATAAGTTCCGGCAAATTCCTGGTTGGGAAGTCGAGTGGAAGAAACGTGGATCATCTCCCCCGATGCGCTATCAACTGTGGCCACGGCGTCGGCGTTCGCCAGTGCAACATAGAGCAGCTTCTCATCGATGCTGAGCAGCATGGCGGTGGGATGAGATCCAGGGGCGGTCTCAGATTTGGGTTGTAAGAGGGAGATCCACCGTTTAACACTCCCCTTCGCCAAGTCGAGTTCGACAATGCTGGAAAGATTCCACAGGCTGCACCAGGCGCGTAGGCCGTCCCTGGTTACGACCACGGTGTAAGGGAACGACGACGGAACCATTTGATGTTTGCCGAGATCGAACTGCTGCAAGATGTGACCATCGGAGGAATCCAGCAGCACTACGTTATCCGAAAGGTTGTTGGCCACCAGCAGCTTGTCTGGGTCGGTGCCCTTCCCCGCGATGACGGCAAGGCCACCGGGATATGGGATTGCGGTTCCGGCGGGCGTATGGCGAAGTCCGTACGCCACGCGCTTGCCACGGGAAATCTTTTGCGGGGGGATCTTTAGAAAACGTTCTGGAGCAACCTTGCCTTGATGAAAGCTATAAACCGCGATGCCATTTCCAGTATCGCCCGGTTTTTCGCCCGTCGGATCGCCGATGGAACCGATAGAGGCATATAAATGGTTCCCGTCGGCACTGAACGCCAGCCCCAGAAAGTAGCTCTGATGCGCATCTTCCGCGAGGCGATCATCGGGAAAATCGGTGACCTGATTACTTTTCAGATCCAGAATCGCGATGGACTGGTGCGCCTGACTTTGCCGCGTGCCATATCCGTCGTTCAACGTCGCGGCGTAGCGATTGTCAGGACTGAGCGCGATAGCGGCCGGAAAACTATTCAGCGATCCCACTCGGCCGAGAGAAGGCACATTTAGCCACTTGCTGGTTGGAAGTGGAAGGTGACGAGATTCTGAGGAATCATTCGCCGAAAACAAACTGACTCCAGCGATGGAGAGCAGCAGAGCGGCTAGACCAGAGAATTTTCTCAAACTCTTCCTCTTCTCAAAAACATCCCAAAACTTTAGAAGCGTAGCACTCAAGCCAAGTTTGCGGGAAGGATGTCGCTGAAACGGACGCGTCACATTTAGGGCCACTCGGTCCGGTTCGGTCAGCGACGTATCAGATTAGATGCATCGAGAGCCCACTTACGTTTGACGCTGTCTCCCTCTGTCTTTACACTCAAGTCGTAAGGGTGCGATCCAGTCCTAGTCTTGGATTGATGAGGATCTAATCCTCGCACGATCGAAAGGCAAAGTGAGTCCCACCGAAACCAAGAGCAACACCAAGCGCGAGATCGAGGTTGAGGTTCCACCCGAGGAAGTGGCTCGCGAGACCGAGGCGTTAATTCAGAAATATCAGAAAGTGGCTCGGCTTCCAGGTTTCCGGCGTGTGATGTGGTAGACGCACTAGTACCACGATACTTCCGCAAAGAGACCGACAAACTCGGCCTGATTCCAGTCTCCCAGCCGCGCGTAACTGATTTGCATGTGCACGAGGGCGAGCCGCTCCGATTCAAGGCAAGTTTTGAAGTAATGCCGACGATCAGACCCGAGGGCTACAAAGAGCTGCGTGCTGACAAGCCTGCCGTTTCGGTTACGGATGAAGAAGTGGAAGAGTCATTGAATAGCGTGCGGGAGCAGCACGCTGCCTTTACTTCGGTCGAAGGTCGTCCGCTTGCGGAAGGTGATTTTGCCCAAGTCTCGCTCGATGGTCAGCCCAAAGATGGGGAAGGCCAACCGGTGCACATGGACGACATCCTGGTAGAGATTGGCGGCAAGAACACGATGCCGGAATTCAATGAAAACCTGCGCGGTGTTCCGGCTGGCGAAGAGCGCAGTTTTGACGTGAATTATCCCGCGGATTCCGCCGACAAAAGGCTTGCGGGAAAGACGTTCAAGTACACCGTCAAGGTGTTATCGATAAAACAGAAAAGCCTACCCGAATTGAACGATCAATTTGCCAAAGAGTTGGGAGAGTTCGCCAACCTGGATGAAGTCAAGCAGCGCATTCGTGAGGGAATGGAAGAAGAGCGCAAGCACGCGGCTGAGCACGAAGCCAAGGATAAGCTGGTGGCGGAACTCGTGAAGCGCAACGATTTCGAAGTCCCGGAAGCGCTGGTAGAGCGGCAAATTGATATCCGGCTGGAACGTGGGTTGCGGGCGCTGGCAGCTCAGGGAATGCGTGCTGAAGATATCAAGAAGATGGATTTCAACCGTCTGCGGGCCGGTCAACGGGACCAGGCCCTTCAAGAAGTGAAGGCTTCGCTGTTGCTGGACAAGATCGCGGAGGAGGAAAAAATCGACGTCAGCGACGAGGAAATCGATCGGGAGGTCGAAGCGCTGGCGAAGCAGTCAAAACAAACGTCGGAAGCTATTCGAGCTCGTTTGACACGTGATGGTGCGCTCGATAGAATCCGAAATAGAATCCGCAACGAAAAGACCCTCGATTTTTTGTATCACCAGTCTGCGTAAGCGGACCACTTCGACCCTCCCCCACAGGCCAGGTTCTTTGGGGCAGGAGTGTGGCAGGTGAATGTGAAAGATCCACAGATGATGTTAGTGCCCATGGTCATCGAACAGACCGGGCGAGGTGAGCGGGCGTATGACATTTATTCCCGGTTGCTGCGGGACAACATCATTTTTATCGGCACGCCGATTGACGACAACATTGCCAATCTGGTGATTGCCCAGATGCTGTTTTTGGCGCAGGAAGATCCGGAAAAAGACATTCAGCTCTATGTCAATTCTCCCGGAGGGTCGATTACTGCCGGTATGGCAATCTACGATACGATGCAGTATGTGAAGAACGATGTCACTACAATATGTATCGGCCAGGCGGCCAGCATGGCAGCGCTCTTACTAGCAGCGGGAGAACCGAAGAAGAGGCTAGCTCTGCCCAATTCGCGAATCCTGATCCATCAACCCTCGATGGGAGGACTTTCGGGCCAGGCGACGGATATTGACATTCACGCCCGGGAAATCCTGCGTATGCGGGAGATTACCAACCAGTTACTGGCTAAGCACAGCGGTCAGAAGCTCGAAAAAGTAGAAAAAGATGTGGAACGCGACTTCATTATGAACGCGCAACAAGCAAAAGAGTACGGAATCATAGACGATATCATCTACAAGACGAGATAAGGGTATGATCGGATTTTCGCCGATCAACTTCTAAGAAGTCTCGGCGGAAAAAGGTTCGTCGAGCGTACGACGGCTCGGGAGCCAGGGCTAATTCAAGGAGTAGGCTGAGTGAAAAATAGGACAGGCACCGAGGAGATGTTGCGCTGTTCGTTCTGCCATAAGTCGCAGGACGCAGTGGCCAAGCTGATTTCGTCCCCCAGCGATTATCCGCGAGCCTACATTTGCGATGAGTGCGTAGCGGTCTGTAATTCGATCTTGGAAGATGACCGTACCGCCACTCCGCCCGCTACCACACCCAACCAGCTTCCAAAACCGCAGGAAGTTAAGACCTTCCTCGATGAGTATGTGATCGGCCAGGAACAAACCAAGAAAAAGCTGGCCGTGGCGGTTTACAACCATTACAAGCGAATCTACATGAACCGTCAGCGCGGCGACGGGGTGGAACTGACCAAATCGAACATCATGCTCATCGGCACCACGGGCACCGGTAAGACGCTGCTGGCGCAAACCCTGGCCCGCATGCTGGACGTCCCATTCGCCATTGTGGACGCGACCACGCTAACTGAGGCGGGGTATGTCGGCGAGGATGTAGAAAACATCATCCTCAAACTGCTCCAGTCCGCCGACGGCGACGTAGGCCGCACCCAGACTGGCATTATCTATATCGATGAAGTCGACAAGATTGGGCGGAAAGACGAGAACCCCTCCATCACTCGCGACGTTTCCGGCGAGGGTGTCCAGCAGGCGCTTTTGAAGATCCTTGAAGGGACTATCGCGAATGTGCCTCCGCAGGGTGGGCGCAAGCATCCCCACCAGGAATTCACGCCAGTCGATACCACCAACATTCTGTTCATCTGTGGTGGCGCATTTGTTGGTCTGGAGAAGATCATTGGGCGGCGTGTGGGCAAAAAGTCTCTGGGCTTCAAGGCCAACGAAGAAGGCGAAAAAGAAGACGCGGCGCCAACTAACCGCAAGCGTAGTTTCGAGCTTCTAAGTGATGTCCAGCCCGAAGATCTGATCAAATTTGGGTTGATTCCCGAGTTTGTGGGGCGCTTGCCGGTGGTCGGAGTGCTCGAAGACCTGGATGAGGCTGCGTTGATTGAGATTCTCACGCGTCCAAAGAATGCGATTATCAAACAATACCAGCGGCTGTTTGAATTTGAGAACGTACGACTGAAGTTTAGCGAGGAAGCTTTGAGAGCGATTTCACGCCAGGCTATGGCCCGAAAGGTTGGCGCCCGCGGCTTGCGTATGATCCTGGAAGAGCTAATGCTCGATCTCATGTTCCACCTCCCCAGCCAGAAGAAAGTCAAGGAGTTCGAGGTGACACGCGAGATGGTGGAGAAGCGGAACGCTACTCTGGCCATGATGGAGAAAGCGGGTTGAAACCGCTGATAAGCGCGGGTTGTGCAGGTACAATCTATAACAAGGTTTCCGAACCCGGAGTTTGGAGAAACTCGTGACCACACCCAAAGAGAAATTCGAAACTAAAAAACTTCCCATGATGCCCATTCGGGATGTGGTCATCTTCCCCTACATGATGACTCCGTTTGTGGTGGGCCGGGAATCGAGCGTGCATGCGCTGGAAGAGGCGTTGGCGGCAGACAAAAAGATCTTCCTTGCCACTCAACACGATGCCAGTGTGGACGAACCCAAGCCCAACGAGATTTATCAGGTGGGCACGATTGTCAACATCGTTCAGAGTCTCAAACTGCCGGACGGGAATATTAAAGTATTGGTTGAAGGCATCGAGCGTGGCAAGATTCTTCAAGTCGGTGAAACCGATGGCTACATGCAAGTTTCGGTGCGAGTGGCACGCTACACGACAGAGACCAATCCGCAGATTGAAACCGGCATGCAGCGGGTCACTTCCCTGTTTGAGCAATACGTGAAGCTTTGCCAGTCGCTCAACTACGAAACCATGATCGCGGCGGTGCGCATGGAGGATCCGGCCAAATTGACGGACACCATCGCGGCGAACCTGCAGCTTTCCATCGAAGAAAAGCAGGAACTGCTGGAAATCTTCGATCCCGCCGAACGCTTGAGCCGTATCGGCGACGTGCTGGACATCGAGATCGAAAAGCTGAACATGGACCGCACCATCCAGTCGCGGGTGAAGCGACAAATGGAGCGGGCACAGAAAGAGTACTACCTTAACGAAAAGATCAAAGCCATCCAGAAGGAATTGGGGCGCGGGGAAAAGAGCGAATTTGACGAGCTGAAGAAAAAGATCGATGGCGCCGGCATGACCAAGGAAGTGCGTGACAAGGCCATCCAGGAGTTGAAGAAGCTTGAGGCCATGCCTCCGATGTCCGCTGAGTCCACAGTTTCGCGCAATTATTTGGACTGGCTGCTGGCAGTGCCCTGGAAAAAACGGTCCAAGGAAATCCGCAACATAAGCCGCGCGGAAAAAATTCTGAACGAAGATCATTATGGGCTGGAGAAGATCAAGGAACGCATCCTTGAATTTCTGGCGGTACGGCAGTTGGTAAAGAATCCTAAAGGCTCGATCTTGTGCTTTGTTGGACCCCCAGGAGTCGGTAAGACTTCATTGGGCATGTCCATTGCCAAGGCTACCGGACGCAAGTTTGTTCGGATGTCGCTGGGTGGAGTGCGCG
>MNGW01000003.1:0-5779 GCA_001918935.1 Acidobacteriales bacterium 13_1_40CM_3_55_5
CCGCAAAAAGCCGTGGTGTGACCCCTGCCACAGAAAAAAGGAGCGCCATCAGGTGGAACGGGATCATCGTGCGCGCGATGGGAAAAGGTCTTGGATGCGAGCGTGTGTTCATCGTCGAACGAAATTTCTTGGCCTCTGATAGGTCACTGCACTTCACGTGGGCCAATCTGCCGCAAGGCCGCGGCGCTGCGCAACCGCACGTAGCGGCTGGGATCACGGTGTTGCAACTGCTGCAGTGCGCGAACCACGCGTTCTAGCGACGGGTCTTCTTCGGAACGCCCCGCGATCGCTGGCGCTGTGGTAGCCGGTGGTTCCGGCGCCATCTCCTCGGTGTCGCCATGCTGCAAAGATCCGACAAGCACGTTGACGGCTTCGACTCGCACGCCCGGATTGGCGTCATGCTCCAGCGCATCGAGCAGGGTTTGCCGGACGTCATCATCCGAAGCCGCAACCCGGAGCGATTCCAGGGCCTTCATGCGCACAGCGGGATTCTGATCCTTGCGCGCCGCGGCGATCAACGCCCGGCGCACTTGCTGATCTCGCGCGGCCGCCTTCAGTGCTTCCAGGCAATCGAGGCGCACGCCCGCGTCGAAGCGCTCGCCATTCTCAACCACATAAGTCAGCACTCCGCGGATGTCGCTGTCCTCAACGTTGCCGCTTAAAACCATCGGCTGCTCCGCGTTGAGGTGCACTTGCACGTTCGGAGCTCCCGCTTCCGAGGAAGGCGAGAAATTAAGTCCGGAGAATGTAATCTTTGAAAGCTGGTCAGGCGTGAGCGGGGGCTTGGCCGTGACGTTCATGGCCTGATTGTTCGCGTCGCCGTTACGGGTGTTCTGCAGCCAAGGAACAACCTGCGTTCCCACTACGATCCCGAAGAGCACCAAAAGCACGCCGCTCCAGGCCGGCCGCAACGCCATCCAGCGCCGCAACCACCCAAAGGGGCGCCAGCGTTCCTGGATTGGAGGCGCGGAAAGATCATCGAGGGCTTCGGCAAGCTCGCTGCGGCACTGCGAAAGGAGAATACCGGAAGCATCGAGTTTATCGGCGGGTTGCAAAGCGCCGGCCATCGCTTCCTGAAGATGGTTCTCCTCGGCGAGCAGGGCGGTGCACGCTTTGCATTTCGCGACGTGCGCTTCAATCTGTTTGCGCTCTTTCTCGCTGACTTCGTCGCAGGCGTAAAACACCAGAAGCGGTGCAATATCCTTGCAATTCAAATTTTTTTCAAAAACGCTCATCGCAGTCCCCCCAGTTCGTGGCGGAGTTTGCGTGTGGCGCGGAAAAGCGAATTCTTCACGGTTTCCTCGGTGGTTCCAAGGGCGTCCCCAATCGCCCGCAGCTTCAGCCCTTGATAGTGCTTCATTTCAAAAACGATGCGTTCGCGAGGTGACAGTCGCTCCATCGCTGTGGCAATCCGCGCTTTGATTTCCTTGCCGATAAATGTCCGTTCGGGGTCCAGCGTCGGGCGGTGTTCGCGCTGGCGCTCGAAGAAATCAGTGATGCCCTCTTCGTGTATTCCGGAATTCAACTCTGGAGACTGGTCTTCAGGGCGCGCTTGGCGGCGGCGCAGGTGGTCCAGGCAGACGTTCGTGACGATACGGTACAGCCAGGTGTAAAAGCTGCACTCGAAGCGGAATCGGTGCAGATTCCGGTAAACCTTGAGGAACGCTTCCTGGTAGACATCCCGAGCATCCTCGGGCCGCTTCATTAGGTTCAGCGCCAGGCGCAGTACATCCCGGTCGAACCGGCGCACCAGTTCCTCGAAAGCTGCGCGGCTGCCCGCTTGCGCTTCCGCGACCAGAGCCCGCTCGTCAAGGTGGGACAATGAGATCACCGAGGCTAGGGCGGCGTCCGTGCTACCTGTGCGACCGTTGTTACCGGCCAAAGCCAGAGCCCATCTGGGGAGCGGCATATTTCGCTTTCTATTCGCGTGAAACGGCGTTGCCGCTTGCAAAGCAACACCTTAGCGCAATTTCGAGCACTTGGCTGAATGCTGCGCGCCACACGACCACCCAAATTGGACGGACTCCTGCACCCTTGGGTGAGCACCGCTTCCCACTATAAACAACGCCATACCTGTGGATTTTGTTTCAGGAATTACCCCCAGGAGGCCTTGCAACACTGAGGGTTTTAGCCATAATTTCGTCGATCAATGGATGGTTTCCGTGGGTCCAACGACTCTTGCCGAACCGCCCATCCGCCAGGCAGCAAATGGCCAAGCGAATAGCGCAACCAGTGCCAGCAGGACCGCGTACCCGTTTGCTCGATAAAACGAATCCGGCTGGGCAAGCAATTCGGTCGCGCCGCCGAGCAGGAAAGTGCCGGCCACGACCAGGAAGCAGCCCAGAATATTGAAGCGCATCACCCAGCGCACGCCGAAAACGAGAACGCTGAACAGGATTAGCCGCGCCAGAAATTGCTTTGCCAGGTCGGCGGGGCTGCCCCAGTTACCGCCAGCGAGAGCGAGCGCGCCAAAGAGCAAAAGCAAGACGCGCAAGCCGCGGTGCCGCACCTGCCCAGCAACGAAGGCTGCGGTCGCCGTGACAAGTCCAGTAAATAGCAACCCGCGCAGCACTGTTCCCCCAACTATGGATACGGCGGGAAGCAGCGCGTCAAAGTCCAAGCCAAACGAAGCTTCCAGCGAGCGATGCGCCGTCGGCCAGTGCGCCGACGCAACTGCCAGGAAACGCTCCAGTCCAAGCAAGCCTGCCGCTCCGCCTAAACCGATCCACAGAGCGTCGCGGTAATAACTGCCGGGCATTCCGGCCCAGCCCGGCAACCGCTCTTCTCCAAACGCCCGGCTCGCGTAGTACCACGCGATAGCAAAAAGCAGCGCGATGCCCCCGAAATAGAGAGGCCCGCCAACTAGTACGCCAACGGCCAGCCCGCCATACATCACCTTAAGCGGAATAGCCGTGTTGTAGGCATTCAAGAAACTAGGGACGCGGTTACCGAGAAAAAAGACTGCCAGATAACCCAACAGTCCCCAGATCGACCACAAAGCGATTCGCCTCCAGGGAACCGAGCGGGCCGCTTCTGATTTCAGGTTCTTGAGAAAAACAATGAGCGCCGTGAGCCCGAGGCCCGTGAAGAACAAGATGGGGATCACGTAACTGAAAATCGCTCGGAAGAGTGAGAGTTCCTCTTGCTTGCGGCGCCAGTTGTCCGGAATCTTGATGTACGTGCGATAATTTGTGACTTCGTCGCCCAATACTTGCACATCGATTCGCGCATGCGCGTGATCTTCTGTATTCGCGGACGACGCGGCCGAGGATGGAACGGCGTCGAGCGGCTCATTCTGCTGCCAGGTCAACGTGTGATCGATGCGATGCGGCCGCTTATCCGAATTGGATTCGACCAGGGCCCATTTTTTCAAATCGAGTTTCTTCTCATCGCGAAGGAATTTCTCCGCCCGCGCAACAGCCTCTTCTTTTGTGAGCGACGCGCCCGGCGCTTCTTCCGCAAGCGTGTGCCGCACCGAGTGAAGCGCTCCTTCGGGTCTCAGGACCACGGCGAACTCTTCGGCCTGGCTGTCGCGGAAATAGCGCACCCGCCACAGTGCAGCCGGAACGCGTTCCGCGTAGATGGCGTTGACTCCCGCAATCCCCGCGCGCTGCCGCAGATATTCGTTCACAACTGGGTCGGCAATGTCCACGAAAACGGCGGCCTGATAATACGAATTGGGATCAAGCCCGCGCTGGCGCATGATCTGATCCGCGCGTGCTTGAGCGGTGCGCGCATTCACGGATAGTTTCAGGTATTCGCCGATGGACGGCGGTTTCAGCCGCCACGCCAGCAAACCTCCCCCAAGCAGGCAGACGGCAAGGAATGCGATCATGCCGGGCGCTAGCGCAGCGTAGCGGCTCGGCTTGGCCTCAGAAGTCACGGCTTCATGTTCGGTGACAAGGACGCTTTCCCGGACCGGCGCCGCGCGATTCAAAAGGTCTTCGCCAATTTCAAACCCGCCACGCGTCCAATAGGAAATGCAAGCAAACGCGAGAGGTGCAAGCGCGCACGGATCAGCAGCAAGCCGACCAGCGACGCATCCACGGTGTAATGCCAGATGAGCGTCGCGACGATGCCCCAGCGCAACATCACGATGCCCGCAACAACGCCGATGATGCCGACCTCGATCCCCCGAATGTAACCCGGCTCCTGCGGGTACGCGCTGTGCAGAAAACTCCAGGAAAACGCCGGCAGGATAACAGCAAGAATGCGCGACTTGGTCATGTGCTCGACAAACGGTATCGCAAACAGGCGAAACAAAAATTCTTCGCTCGTCGACGCCATGAGCCCGATGGCTACACCCGCGATCCACGGGAACGTCGTGTTGACCGTATCGGAATAGTTCAGGTCCTGCGGCGCCCAAACTCCATAACGGCTTCCCACCATGTAGAACGCCACGATGAAACCGATATGCGCCGCCGCCAGAGTCAGCCCCACGACTGCCGATGAAAAGAATTCTTTCGAGCGAAGCCCTCGCATCGTGAAGGCCTTCGAAAGCTGCATGCGATCCGGCCGGTACGAACGATAAAGCGGTTCGCCGCCCGGTAGCACCAGCGTCACCATCAGCGCCGTACCCAGTGCCGACGCTAGCGCAATCCCCAGACGAAGCACCACGAAGCTGCTATAGGATTCGTGTGTATCGTAGCTCGCGCGTTCGAATTGCCACTGATTCAGCTCCATCAAGAAAAAAAGCGCCGCAACAACTGCGCCCAGCTTGATGGCCCCGCCCCAGCTTGTTTGTCCCTGCTTCGTGAGCGTGATGCCCACCCACAGCGCGCTCCCAAGAAACAAAATGTAAGGAATGATGGCGATCTGGTTGTACAAAATATTCGAAGAGCGAAGCTGCTGATAGCTGCGTTCCCACGCTTCCGGAACCTTCAGGAACTCTTCGCTCCCTCCGACTTTGTCTCCCTGCAACGTGACTTGCAGCCGGTAGGGCGCGTCTTTCGCGCGGAACCCGCGCTTCTCCCAGGTAAAAGCCCAATCCAGGCGATTGGGCCGCTTGCTCGAATTGGCTTCCTCGGGAAGAAAGTCCCAGCCGCCCAAATTGAGTCCGAGCTTGGCGTTGAGATAATTTTGAGCGCTGGATTGTGCCGTAGCGCGATCGAGCGACGTTCCCGCGCGCGATTCCTCGATTTTGTGATTGTACCCGGCGATCTGTCCGGCGGGGCTCACGCGCACCCGGAATTCCTCTTCCTGTTGCGGCTTGAAGAAACGCACCTCCCAGAACCAGATATTCAGCTCCGAGGACATCAGCTTGTTTGCCTGCTGCAAACCGAGTTCGCGCTCCAGATAGACCTTGGCGTTGTCGTCTACGTCGAAAACGATCGTGGATTCGTAGCCGCTGACGTTCTCACCGAGGCCGCTGACGAATTTCTCCGCTCTTGCGAGCGCTTCCTCGCGGGAGATTTGGAAATTAACGGACGCTTCCGGGAATGCCCGGAAATAATACTTGGAGGCGAACAACGCGCCGGCGATCCCCGCCACCACCCACAGAATCAGCGCGCGCTTGTCGGAACCCGTCAGGCGGTCTCCCGTCACATGAACCTCCCCGCTTGGGACAAGGACCACTCACTCTATCGGTACGGCTGGCCGGGAAGCAAGTTTCGCTCTTCCTATCTGTTCTCGGCGGGAATGATATAAAGAGTGTGCTGTCGCCCGCTACGCGGGCGCACTCTCAATTGTCAGCGCGGCGAACGCACTTGCCAATGCCCATGAGTCTCAGCACGGAAGTTCGCATGATCAAAGGCGTTGGTCCGCAGCGCGCCGAATTACT
>MNGW01000003.1:5881-8293 GCA_001918935.1 Acidobacteriales bacterium 13_1_40CM_3_55_5
GGCATGCGCGGCCGCGACGCCATCTATCATTTGCTCGTGCAGGACGAAGCCGGCGGCTTGCTCCCCTGCAAGTTTTTTCACGGCGGCTATCTCGAAGGCCGCCTCAAGCCGGGCCAGCTTCTTATTCTTCACGGCAAGGCCGAAATCGACAAGCTCCGCCCAGCGCGCCTCGAAATGATCAATCCGCAGATCGAAGTCCTCAGCAGCGAGGAGCTCGACTCCACCGAAGTCGGCCGTATCGTGCCCATCTACGAAGCGATTGGCACCTTCGGCTCGCGGCAGATTCGCCGCGCCATGTACGCCGCCGTACGGCTCGTCGATCATCGAATGCCCGACGTTCTGCCGGAAGCGTTGCGCGCGCGGCTCGGCTATCCGTCGCGCGGCGAAGCTCTCATCCACACGCACTTTCCCGAACCCGGCGAGTCCCTCGACGCCCTGAATACCTTCCGCTCACCCGCCCAACAGCGCCTCATCTTCGAAGAATTTTTCCTCTACCAGCTCAGCCTTGCTCTGGACCGCAAAGCCACGCGCAAGGAAAACGCCATCCCGTTTCGCCTCCGCGAAGACGCCGTCCGCGAGGCGCTCAAGCGCATCCTGCCGTTCAAGCCCACCACCGCGCAAAAACGCGTCCTCGCGGAAATCGCCGCCGACCTCGAAAAACCATTCCCGATGAATCGCCTCCTTCAAGGCGACGTCGGCAGCGGCAAAACCATCATCGCCCTCCAGGCCGCCGTCATCGCCATCGAAAACGGCACGCAAGCTGCTCTCATGGCCCCCACGGAAATTCTCGCCGTCCAGCATTTTCTTTCTGCGCGCCGCATCCTCGCTAAAGCTGGCTACCGCGTCGAGCTCCTCGTCAGCGGCCTCAAAGCTGCCGAGAAATCCGCCGCCCTCGAGCGCATTCGCACCGGCGAAGCCCAGCTCGTCATTGGCACCCACGCGCTCATCGAAGACAACGTCGCATTCGCCCGTCTCGGTTTCGTCGCCATTGACGAGCAGCATCGCTTCGGCGTCCTCCAGCGCAAGCGCCTGATGGACAAAGCCGCCGCCCACGGCCACGCTCCTCATGTCCTCGTCCTCACCGCCACGCCCATCCCGCGCACGCTCTCGCTCACTCTCTATGGCGACCTCGACGTTTCCGTTCTCGATGAGCTTCCGCCCGGCCGCACTCCCATCGTCACGCGCATGACCACTCAGCAGCATCTCCCCGGCGTCTGGGAATTTCTCCGCCGCGAAGTCGCCGCCGGCCATCAGGCCTACATCGTTTATCCCGTCATCGAGGAGTCGAAGCTCGAGTTGAAAGCCGCCATGGAAGAGTACGAGCGCCTCTCGCGCGAGGTCTTTCCCAAGCTCAAGCTCGGCCTGCTGCACGGCCGCCTCTCCAGCGACGAAAAAGAAGAAGTCATGCAGCGCTTCCGCAAAAACGAAGTGCAAATCCTCGTCGCCACCACTGTCGTCGAAGTCGGCGTGGACGTCCCCAACGCCACCGTCATGGTCATCGAGCATGCCGAACGCTTCGGCCTCTCCCAGCTCCACCAGCTTCGCGGACGCATCGGCCGCGGCGCGCAAAAATCCCATTGCATCCTGGTCGCGCCGTTTCGAATGACAGTCGGCCGCTCAGCGGCTGCCAAAGAGGATGTCGCCCGCGCCCGCCTCGAAACCATGGTGCGCACCTCCAACGGTTTCGAAATCGCCGAAACCGATCTCCTCCTCCGCGGCCCGGGCGAATTTTTCGGCACCCGCCAGGCCGGTAACCTCGGCTTCCACATCGCCAATCCCCTCCGCGATAAGGAACTCCTCGAACTCGCCCGCCGCGAAGCCTTCGCCCTAGCCGCCGATTCCGCCCAGCAGGACGCCATGCAGCGCCTCCTCCGCCAGCTCCCCTCCGAATGGCAGCGCCGCTATCACCTTGCCCGTATCGGCTGAAGCCTCAACGCAATTTCACCTGCCCGGGAAGTGGGTCGCCCTGAAAAGTCATATAATGCAACTCCCTATGAATGCCAACAAAAGAGTCGTTTTCATTTTCGCTTTTGTGTTCTTGGCGAACGCTGCTTGGTCCGCAGATAAGGAAGAACCATCGAGCCCTGAAGCACTGATTTTCCAGCTCGCAAGAGGAAACTTGGACGGATGGAACGCCACCAATGTTGATGCAAGCGGAACTCCAAGTTTTTGATGCTAAGGGCTCTCCGGTGCATGGCGATTACACTCTCGATTGGGTCTCCCCTTCTAAATGGAGAGAAGAAATTCGATTCGGACAATATGAGCGGCTCCGCGTGGGCGACGCAAAAGGATATTGGCAAACGACCGGACTCAGCTACCAGCCGCAGATCATTTTTCAGCTGGACACTTTGTTGCACTTAAAGAACGCACTTAAAGTCAGGTCGAAGCAAAGCCTCGGAAAAGTAAAAAATC
>MNGW01000142.1 GCA_001918935.1 Acidobacteriales bacterium 13_1_40CM_3_55_5
GCAATGGCATCAAAGCAATGTTGAATGGCTCGATCGCGAGTCTGGGCAGCCAATACGTGGTCACGCTGGAAGTAGTAAACGCGGGGACCGGAGAATCTTTGGCGCGAGAAGAAGTTCAGGCGGAGAAAAAAGAGGAGGTACTGAACTCGTTGCACGACGCAGGCTCCAAGCTACGACGGAAATTGGGAGAGTCCCTGACCTCGGTCCAGAAATATGACAAACCTCTATCGGAAGCGACTACCTCATCCCTGGAGGCGCTCAAAGCGCTCAGTTTAGGAGACGCCAAACATCAGATCGGCGAGGAGTTCGGCGCGTTACCTCTGTATCAGCGTGCGGTGGAATTGGATCCCAATTTCGCTATGGCTTACGCGCGACTGGGCACGGTCTACAACAACCTTGGCCAGAGTGAAATGTCGGAGCAGAATCGCAAGAGGGCGTTCGAACTGCGCGAGCGCGCCAGCGAACACGAAAAGTTGTATATCACCTCGCACTACTATGCCGACTCGGGGCAATTGGACAAGGGAATCACGGCGCTGGAACTTTATAAGCAAACTTACCCTCGAGACATGATTCCATCTAACAACCTGTCCGCTATCTACAACTCACTGGGTCAGTTCGAAAATGCCCTGGACAATGCACGGCAAGCGGTGCAGTTGGACCCTAATAATGCGACCGGCTATTCGAATCTGGCACAGGCCTATGCGGGACTCAACCGCTTGGATGAGGCTAAGGCAACGCTGAACCAGGCGCTGCAGCGAAAACTCGACTCGCCGGGGCTCCATTTACAGTTGGCCGGAGTAGCCCTGGGGCAGAGCGACATGGCAACGGCAGAGCGGGAGATGGAGCTGGGAAAAGCCGGTCCAGATGGCGAGATGAACGTGTTGGGCGGAAGAAGCGCGATGGCAGCGTGCCGTGGGCAGATCCGCCACTCCAGAGAGTTGGGTCAAAAGGCGAGAGACGCGGCAGAGCGCTTGAACCTGAAGGAAGGAGCCGCGAACCAGTACACGCAAGAGGCGCTCGTGGAGGCGATTGCCTTGGACAAGTCTCGTGCATTGGAAGATGTGGCTCAGGCTCTGAAAATGTCAAATTCGCCTCGCGTCGCACTGAACTCGGCGATCGCGCTGGCTGTCGCTGGGGAAGATAAACGGGCGGCGAAATTGGTGGATGAGGTAGCCCGGCAACGTCCCTACGATACCTTGGTGCAATTCGTCTCAGTTCCGCTAGTCAAAGCGCAAATCGAAATCAATCACGGCAATCCGGCCAAAGCCATTGATTTGCTGGACGGCGCGATGATCTACGCGCGAGTGAATACGGCAGTGCTGTATGTGCGCGGAAATGCCTATCTGAAAGCGGGGCAGGGCGGCGAGGCAGTGCAGACTTTTCAGCGGATGCTGGAGCTGCGGAACGTGCTTCCGATAGATCCACTGATTCCTCTGGCGCATTTGGGCCTGGGGCGTGCCTTTTCTCTGCAAAACGATGCAGCCCATAGCCGGATCGCATACCAGGATTTTCTGGCGCAGTGGAAAGATGCTGATGCGGATGTTCGTTTGTTGCAGCAGGCAAAGGCGGAGTATACGGGTAGAGGCGAGTGAGAAAAAGTCTCTGTATCGCTTGGCAGGAAACTACCGCTTTACTCGCACTGAGGCAATACTCCAGGGGCTGAGTGCTGATTGCTAAGTGCTACCCTATTCACATTTTCCGGTTCCGTGACATGCGCGGTTGTTGGAAGCGCAGTTGCCTGGTTCCGCCAATTCGCCGTCGGGGCCAATGCAGGTTTGGGTGTGGAGACACCAGAATAGGCCATCGTTCGATCTAGGCACCGTAGGATCAGGCTCGGAGAGAACGAATTGTCCTTTCCAACGCAGCGCCGGGCAGAGATTCGGAAGATTGGTGTTGAAGCGGTCGCGGATCATGCGGAACCTCCTGCGGCTTTCAGGATGGCGCGTCTCACGGCAACGCGCGCGAGTTGGACTTTATAAGCGTTGTGGCTGAGCGGCTTGGCGTTCTGCAGGGCTGCATCGGCGGCAGACTTGGCCACTGCTTCTGAAACAGTTTTTCCTGCGAGCACCTGTTCGGCCTCGGGCGATCGCCAGGGTATGGGAGCGACAGATCCCAGGATCACCCGTGCGGATTGCACGGCGGAGCCATTCATTTTGAGTCCGACCGCAGCTACCGCCAACGGCCAATCGAATGCTTCTTTCTGACGAATTTCATAGTGCGCGGCTTTCAGAGTCCCGGCGTGGGGGATCACGACATCAGTGACGATCTCGTTTGATCTCAGATCGTGTTCGCGATCGTTCTCGGTTCTGGGGTCTACAAAGAATTTTTCCAGCGGCAGCTCACGCCGCCCGTTTGGCCCTACCAGGCGGATGGTTGCGCCATAGGCAATCAGAGCCGGCACGATCGTAGATGGGCTGATGAACTTCGCAGGACCATCGTTGCCGAGGATGGCATGGTAACGATTATCGCCTTCGGCAACCAGGTCTTTTCCAGATTCGTTTTTGGGGAGAAGCCCGAATCCGTTGCGGAAGTACCAGCAGCGCGGACGCTGGCACAGATTACCACCGAGCGTCGCCATATTGCGTATCTGCGGGCTGGCAGCTTCATTCACTGCTTCGGCCAGCGCGGGATAATTCTTCACAACGTTGACGTTGTCCGCCAGATCGCCAAGAGTTGTCAGGGCTCCAATGCGGAGCCCCTGGGCATTTACGGCGATCCCATGAAGATCGCTGATTTCTTTGATATTCACCAGGCGCTTAGGCTGGACGACATCATCTTTCATCAGCGCCAGCAGATCGGTGCCGCCAGCGAGGACTTCGGCTTGCCCCCATGCCGGGGCTAACAATCCGATAGCCTGATCTCTGGTAGTTGGACTGGTGTATTCGAAAGCTCGCATTAAGCACCTGCCTTCTGACCGAGCGCCGCAAGCACGCGGTCGGGAGTAAGTGGGAGGAACGGCACGCGCACTCCTGTGGCATTGGCGACAGCGTTGGAAATCGCGGCTCCGGGCGAGATCACGGGCGGTTCGCCGAGTCCGATGACTCCACGCTCGTCATAGCCTTTCCCAGTCATCATGTGGACCACGAGGTCGGGGATGTCGTTCAAGCCCGCCAAACGGTAGAACTCCATGTTGGGATTCAGCATACGGCCGGTGGTCTGGTCCATTACTTTTTCTTCGAACAGCGCATAGCTGATGCCCATCACCATGGCGCCGTAACAACTGCTCTCGGCCATTTTCAGATCGATGATGAGGCCGCAATCCTGCACGGCGACCATCTTTTTGACCTTCACCACGCCGGTCTCGGTGTCCACTTCGACTTCGGCCATACCTACGCCGCCTACACCGCTGTTGGTGAGATCCGGAGGCTTGGACTTGTCGGGATTCTTGCCGCGAACTGTGAGCGGCATCGCGCCCAGCTTGGTGCAGGCTTGCTTCCAGCTTAAGGAGCGGCTGTGATCGCTCTTCACGCGGACGGTTCCATTTACGCTTTCCAGATCCGCGGGCTGCGCATTGAGAGCGGGAGCGACTTTCTCGAACAGTGCGTCGCGGGCGTCCACCGCAGCGCGGCGGGTAGAGGAGCTTACGCCGCCGGGAGTGGTCGAGCCTCCGGAGCCTCCGGACGGAGGATAAAGCGTGTCGCCGATAAAAAGATTGATGGCGTCCATGGGGATGCCGAGGGTGTCGGCGGCGACAATCAGGATGGTGGTGCGAGTGCCGGTCCCAATGTCCTGGGTGCCCATCTTGATGTCAACCGAGCCGTCGGGATGGAGAGTGAGATCGCAATCGCTGGCGTGGCCGCGCCCGCCCCACGTGTGGACCGATAGTCCCAGCCCACGAGCAATGTGGCCGGAAATATTCTGGCCACGCGGCTTCCATTTGTTTTTCCAATCCATCAGGTCGGAAGCAATGGCAAGTTCTTCGCGGTAGACATTCTGTCGGTCTTTGGTCGTCAACTCGATGTTTTTGAGGAAGAAATCGACCGGATCCATGTTGAGTTTGGCAGCTGTGTCCTCAAGGGCGCCCATCGTGATTACGGCTGCTTGTGGATGGTTGGGAGCACGCCAGGCCCGGGCTGGACCGATATTGTTGTGGATGGCGGTGTGCTCTTTGCGCTGATTGGGAATGTTGAAAACGTAGGGAATAGGCGGCATGCCTCCGCCGCCGGGACCACCTGTCCCCCAAGATTGCGATTGCCAGCCGGTAATGGTTCCGTCTTTTTTGGCCGCCACTTTCACGCGGGCATAGGCGGAAGGCCGGCAGCCCGCGACTTCGAGTTCGGAGTTGCGCTCCAGCATCACGCGAACCGGCTTGCCCCCGGCTTTCTTGGAGAGCTGAGCGGCGACGATGGTCCAGCGATCCGGTCCGAATTTGCTGCCGAAGCCGCCGCCGATGTGGTCCTGGTGGACGCGGATATTCGCCGCCGGGATACCGATCGGGTCGGCCATCTGGCCGGCAATGCCGGAGACATTCTGCGTGGAGATGTGGACCATCAGATGATCGTCGTCGGTCCACTCAGGAGTGGCGCCGTGCGACTCCAGACAGCAATGGGTGATGACCGGCGCGCCATAAATTCCCTCTGAAATAATCTCGGCGTCGCTGAAGGCTTTGTCGGGCTCGCCCTGGGTCTGCGCGGCGGCTTTCGAATAGTTGGACTTGGGTTTGCTTTCAGCGTTCTCATGGACCGGGGCGGTCCGAAGCGCGGCCAAGACGTCATCGGTAGCGCCGTCAGATTTCAGACCTTCCAGCGTCTTGTCGTCCGCTTTGAAGGTGATGCCGTACTGTTGTATCTGCTCTGCCATCTCGCGCGGGCGTACCTGGTTATCGAGCATGTCTTCTAGGTCGTCCACGCTCAACGGACCTGGCGTTTCCGCGGCTCCTGCGGGCGGTTCGGCATCGCTGACCAGATGTGGCAGCGGCTGATAGGTGACTTTGATGGCGCGGATGGCGTCTTCTGCCGTGACTTCGTCTACCGCGGCGACTCCAACCACTTCGTCCCCAGCCCATTGAACGGTGCTGCCGACTTTCTGCGCGATCTGAACCGCTTTCACTCCCGGCATTTTTTCGGCGGAGCTGGTATCAATGGTGACGATCTTGGCTTTGGCATGAGGTGAGCGCAGGATTTTTCCGTAGAGCATGCCGCTGGGGTTGTAATCGTAGGTGTACTTGGCGCGGCCGGAGACCTTCACCGGCGAATCTACCCGCGAGATGCGCTTGCCGATCAAGTTACGATTTTCCGGCGGAGGCCAACTGTAGTCGGGCATGACTCAGGCTCCTTTCTGGGTAAATTGCGCGATGACCTTCTGAATGCCGTGGTAAGTACCGCAGCGGCAGAGATTGCCACTCATACCCCGGCGAATGTCCTCGGCGGTGGCTTTGGGATGCTTGTCCAGAAAAGCTTTGGTGGCGACGACGAATCCAGGAGTACAGAAGCCGCACTGGGAAGCATCGTTATCCATAAATGCCTGCTGTATGGGGTGCAGCTTGCCGCCCTGCATCAGAGCTTCAATCGTGGTGATCTGTTTCCCTGGCGCCTCGATGGCCAGAAGGGAGCAGGCATACACGACCTTGTTGTCCAAGAGAACGGTGCAGGCGCCGCATTCGGCGTGATCGCATACCCGCTTGCTCCCAGTAAGGTCGAGGTCGTCGCGTAAAGCCTCCAGTAAGGTGACGCGGGGCTCGAGCTGCAAGCTGTGCTTTTTGCCATTGACCGTCAATTCGATCGGTACCTTGTCAGGACCATAGACTTTTACCGGCGTGCCGGCGGCTTCTACCACTCTGGTCCCAATGAGCGGCACTGCCGCGGCCGAGATGCTGGAAATCTTCAGGAAGTCACGGCGGGAAAATCCGGAACCTTCCTCGGTGGGTTTCTTCACGTCGTCTGGCATTCCCAACCTCCGCAAATGGGTCCGATGGATTTGGACAGACCAGGAGTTTTTCCGTTAGCAGACATTTCAGGAGCCCTGCAGCGTTCAAATTTCGCTGGGTTCGAAATTATACAACTGTCAAAAGGCAAAGAGAGGGAGAACAGGCCGAGCTTTCACCTGATGAGAAATGCGGACGTGAAATTATTGGACAACGCCACGCAGCGGCGCGATGTAATGAACCAGCTACTATTTCAGACTGCGAATATACTTCACCAAGCCGTTGATCTGGGCCTGGGTCAACCTGCCCTCAAAGCCCGGCATGTTTTCCTTGCCCTTGACAATAATAGTGCTCAGCTCTGCGTCCGACTTTTTCCGCACTTCATCAGAAGTCAGGTCCTTGGCGTGGAGGTTCTTGCCCAGAGCTGTTTCGCCCTTGCCGTCGGGTCCGTGGCACATGGCACACGTGGTTTTGTAGGTCTCGGCGGCGGTTTCGGCCAGCGAGCAGGTAGAAATCAGCAGTAGGAATGCCAAAAGCCGGAACGTGCCCCTCAATACAGTTTTCATTCATGCTCTCCGATGGATTGTTAAACTGCGTTCGCGCCGGTCAAATAATATCGTAAAAACCGTCCTTCCCATTAGCTTCAATCACTTAGGTGCGACAAGTCTCGTTTGCGGTTTGCTGGCTACCGCGGAATTCGATTCGTTTGAGAGAAGAAGGCTGCGTGCTCTTTCAGGTGTTTGCTGTAGACGACGTATACAGCTTTATTTACTACTAATTGGTTACATCTACGGGTAGGCGCGGTCCGTCACCACTGTTATTATTGGCACGTTTCGTGACTGCGTGCAGAAGCGTAGTCCAGCGTCGTACCGGTCATATCTTGCGCTGGCAATGGTGGGTAGCGCGTCCCACCAGAAGGTGATTAGCAAATTTTCCGCGAACTCCTGGGAGAAGTTGGTGGACACCCGCATCTTGATCGTCGATGACAGCCCGCTGGTGCGCCAGCGGCTTCGCGATCTGCTTCATCAGCATCCCCACTGGCAGGTATGCGGCGAAGCGGCCAACGGCCAGGATGCAATTACCCGCGCCCGGGACCTCGCCCCGGATGTTATCGTGCTCGATTTTCTGATGCCGGGAATGAACGGGGTGCAGGCTGCGCGTGAAATCGGCAAGCTGATTCCTGAAGTTCCCATCCTGATGTTTACGACTCACCTTTCGCACCAGCTCGTCGAGGAAGCCCGGAACGTTGGAATCCGCGGCGCGGTCGCCAAGTCCGACGCCCGTTACGTGATCGATGGACTGGAAGCGCTACTCCGGCACGAGTCTTTCTTCTACTCCACCAACTGAGGGCGTTACCTGGGTAAACCATCGTGTCTTTTGTACGGGAAGGCTCGCCTAGAGAAGTAAAAGTCTTTGAACCCCAGAGGGCCCAGAGAACCACGGAGGAAAAGACCACGGCTCACGATGCTCGCGTTTCAGCCGCGAAGCGGCATAAGAATGCAGCCCACGGCGCCAGCCGTGGGTTGTGAGGCAACAACCGCCGACCCCCGACGGGGCGACAGAAACTAGCCCAAGAGCATAAGAACTGGGATAGAGGCAACACACACGGCGATTGGTAGTGTCCTAGGCAAATTAGGACACTATCCTGCGGCTTTGAAAATGTGCGTGGAACGTCAGAAAGCTGTAGAGTAAGCGGTCGTCCTTCTTCCTATCATGGCCCATGACCAGGAAAAAAAAGCGGCTGCGCGCGCCAGCCTAGCTTTTGTGCGCGACGGAGATATCGTCGGGCTGGGAAGCGGATCGACAGCCGAATATGCTGTCCGCTTCTTGGGCGAAAGAGTACAAGGCGGGCTAAAGATTCGTGGCATCCCAACCTCGCAACGGACCAAGGAACTCGCGGAAAGCCTTGGTATCCCGCTTACCACGCTCCAAGAATTTCCCGATATTGACGTTACCGTTGACGGAGCCGATGAAATCGACCCAGAACTGCAGTTGATCAAGGGCGGTGGCGGCGCACTGCTTCGGGAAAAGATCGTAGCCTCAGCGTCCAAGCGAATGGTGGTGATCGCGGATTCGAGCAAGCGGGTTCAGGTTCTGGGAAAGTTCCCGCTCCCGGTCGAAGTGATTGCAATGGCAGAGCCGCTGCTGTTGAAAAAAATCGCTGCCCTTGGAGCGTCGGTAAAACTTCGGTTGAAAAAGATCACTGCCCTCGGAGGGTCGGGAAAACCTCGCCGGTACGCTAACGGAAATCCGTTTGTTACCGACGAGGGTCATATCATCCTGGACTGCCACTTTGGCGAGATTCCGGATCCTCGGGCATTGGCCCGCCAGCTTGACTCGTTGACGGGCATCGTAGAACACGGCTTGTTCGTCGACATGGCGACTGTCGCGCTGATTGGGAAGGGCGATGACGTGGTGGAGTTTCGGCGCGATCCGCGCTAGTTCACGATTTCCCGCAAGGCCAATAGTAACCGGTCTAGTTCCTCTGAAGTGTTGTAGTGCACCAAGCCGATACGCAGGAAGCCGCCGTCCTTTTCTACGTTGAGGCGCTCGGCAAGATTCAGCGCGTAGTAGTTTCCGTCCCAGGTAAAGAAACCACGTTCTCCCAACGCGGTTGCGAGTTCCAGTGGAGTGTGGCCGGCAATGCGCACAGCAATCGTCGGACAGCGCTGGTCAAACCGGTGGGGATCGGTGATGCCGTAAGTCTTCAAGCCGGGGATGGCGGCTAGCCCGCGAATCAAACGCTCGGCGAGGCTTCGCTCATGCTTCTGGATTGCGTGATAAGCCGCCAGCAGCGCGGCTCGGCGAGTGGAGGCAGGCGGATCTATTCGGCGTCCCAGATCCGCCAGGTAATCTAAGCATGCAGTGATTCCGGCAATACATTCGTGATTCAGCGTGCCCCATTCCCAGCGATTGGGGGTGGCTTCCGTGTTGGCGCGGACCTTGTAAGGCTGCAAACGTTTCAAATGTTCGCGCTTGCCGTAAAGCACGCCCATGTGCGGACCAAAGAATTTGTACGTCGAGCACACCAGAAAATCGCAATCGAGCGCGCGGACATCAATTGGCCCATGCGGAGCATAGTGCACGGCATCAATGTAGGCCAGTGCACCACGGTCGTGAGCAAGTTTCACAATCTGGTGAACTGGGTTGATCGTGCCCACGGCGTTTGAGGCATAGCCCACGGCAACTACGCGGGTGTGCCCGGTGATTTTGTGCGCCAGATCGTTCATGTCGAGGGTGCAGTCTTCCTGATTAATCTCGGCGAAACGAACCGTTGCGCCAGTTTCTTCTAGCGCGCGCCAGGGCGAAATGTTGGCGTCATGGTCGAGATGGGTCAGCACGATTTCATTGCCCGGACCAATTTCGCGTCCGATGGCGCGGCTCATGGCGTAGGTGAGCGTCGTCATGTTGGGACCGAAGACGATTTCGTCGGGATCGCAGCCTAAAAAATCTGCCATGGCGACGCGTGCGGCATCGATGATGGCGTTCGTGCGGCGGCTGGTGGCGTAGGCGCCGCAGGTGTTGGCATTCGATGTCGTCAGATAATCGCTGATGGCTTCGATTACGCCCTGGGGGACCTGGGTGCCGCCCGGCCCGTCCAGGAAAACGGCAGGCTTGCCATTTACGGTTTGCGCCAGAGAAGGAAATTGAGAACGGACCCAGGTCAGGTCGAGGGTCGTTTCGTTTTGCACGGTCAGCATTGGAAGTCTGCCCTCAGCGGTAAACCGCAAAATCAGAAGTCAATCGGCACGCCTTAAAGCCATGCCCTTTCAAAACCGTCTTCTTATCCAGACACCGCCCGGATGAAGTCCGCTAACATTCCATAAGCCGTGGTTTCGACGCCGGGATTGGTTTCTGTAATCGCCAACCCGGGAAAGATATCGGTTTCAAAATACACTACAGAAGACGTTCCCGCGACCCAAGCCAGCGGATCGCTGAAAGGCAACTGCTCCGGACCCACACTGGCCGCCACACCCTGCCCCGTGCGCTGGACGCGACAGACCAACTTATAAGGTTTTCCCGCCGCACGCGCAGCTCGCACAACTTCGCCAGTCAATCCGCCGATTCCTTCGCGCTTGATCTGGTCCAGCCGGATGGGCACGCCCATGAGCACAGTGACCAGCGCGGCAACTTTTACAGCGGCGTCCCAGCCGTCAATATCGTGGCTGGGATCGGTTTCCGCAACGCCAATTTCCTGCGCCTTCCTGAGTGCCTCCTTAAAATCCAATCCTTCTTCCATGCTGCTGAGGATGACGTTCGTGGTGGAATTTAAAATGCCGCGAAATCCGCGCAGATACACGGCGGGAAGGCTATCCCTGAACAGGGAGAAAATGGGCGCGCCATCCATGACTGTAGCTTCAAAGAGAAAACGTCGGCCTTTCGCCGCGGCCAGCGAACGCAATTCATCGTAAGCGTGAACGATGGGGCCTTTGTTGGCGGTGATGGCGTGAGCTGCCATTTCCAGCGCGGCCCGAATGTGATCGATGGCGGGTTGTCCGGTGTGAGGGTCGAGCGACGTAGCTTCGAATAGCACGTCGGCATGGGCTTCGCCCAACCACTCCCGAACATTCGCTGCTCTGTTGAAACTTTGGGTGGCTGAAATATTCCCGCCGGCTAATGAGGAGATATCCATCCCACTGGCGTTGGCCAGCCAGCCGAGGCGGCGGGTGGCGACGCCAGTGACGCGACATGCAATATCCCGCTGCAACAGCTCTGGTTCCTTTCTCTGTAACAGGCGAACCAGAGCGCGATTCACATTTCCGAAACCGAGCAGGCAAAGGTTGTAGGTAGGTATGAGGCTCTCCTCGCGGGAGTCCGCCACTAAGCTGCGTTAGGTGAAATTACAAAAATGCGCGTTGCGGAAAGTCGGCGCGACATTAGCCCATCATGTTCGTATGCTCGGGCTGGATCTTGTAGATTACCCGCGTTTCGTTTCCCTGGCGGTACGGATATTTATCGACGCCCAAATATTTTTTCGCCAGTTTGTCGATGTTGGCATCGGCGCCTTCTTCGGTGATTTCGACTACGCGGCCGCGGATTTCAAGATAGCGGTAAGGATTGTCGGGATCAATGATGGCCAGCGCGACGCGGGGATCGCGACGCACGTTGCGGTCCTTCTGGCGGCCTTTGGCGGAATTGAAAATAACATAGTCACCGTCTAAATCCACCCATACAGGCGTGACCTGCGGGCGGCCATCGGGCATCAGAGTGCCGAGGCTGGCAAAGGCGCGTTTGTTGAACAGATCACGATATTTATCTGGAATGGCTTGGGACATGGATACC
This sequence comes from Acidobacteriales bacterium 13_1_40CM_3_55_5, assembly GCA_001918935.1. Lineage (GTDB taxonomy): Bacteria > Acidobacteriota > Terriglobia > Terriglobales > Acidobacteriaceae > 40CM-3-55-5. The sequence continues at coordinate 11,147 of MNGW01000142.1, forward strand.
TCCTGCAACGTTCAGCAGCGGGAACGTCCCCGCCGGGGGATTCTGGTCGTGAGATTATAGCTGGCCCGGGGTTAGTGATGTGTTGGGGCGTAAATTCGCCCGGAAACTTTATGTACCTTGTGCCCTGCGTGCTTCATCACTTGCTTGGACGAGTTCAACCCTCAAGACGACAACCACAAAGGGCACGAAGGTACACGAAGGAAGTACGATTGCCCCCTGCAGACCAACTTCAAGAAAAGCTGAAATCCGCGTCCAACGCTATTTGTCCACTATTTTCCACATCAGCAAGAGGATTATGCTTTGCCGCGATGTTTCTCATTTTTCGAATCCAATCCTCGCAAAGCCATGCTGGATGCGGTTTTCGCAGCAGCGATTATCCCCTGTTTGCACCGAGGCTGGTTCATATGCCTGTGGACGGGCTGCACTCGATTGCAGGAAAAGAAGATAGAGTTTTTGATTTTTGATTGACTCTAAAATCAGGGATGGTAAAACCATAATCGTTCTTTGACAGCTTCTGAAGTTTTCCCGGTTGGTGCAGCGTCCGGGGCTCAAGCGAAGCCACCCTTCGCACCGCAAGGTGAAGAAGGGAGGGTTAGTGAGGGTCTATAGCAAAGCGCTGGTCGAGGAGAACAAGAAGATTTGTTGAAGGCAGGACAACGATCGCGCGCTGCGTCCCGCAAGGGATGCGACGATGGCAGGTCGGCAAGGGTCTAAAGCGAGCTCCTGGCCGAGACGAATGAGCTTAACATCACCTCGGGACTCTTAATTTTTGGTTCCCCACCGCTCGCTCCATCCCTATCCAATTTCAATCGCCCTGCGAATCGGAACTCATCCTCAAGGTCCTTGCTGCACAACTAATTTTTCTTTCGGGACCAGCCGCGCACGGTAGATGGTGTTGGTAGCGGGCACCTCGGCCACTGCATCCACGTTCAGGTCGTATGTCCCGCGTGGCAAGTTTTCGCCGAAGGGGATTTCAAAATCTGCGGTGTCTCTTTTCAGGGTGAAATGCTGATAGCCCACCGCGGTGGCGCGCCCAATCTCATTCACCGCTAACATGATTACGGTGAAATCGAAATCCAGCCCGGTCCGATTGGATACCTTTATCGCGCCCTCCACTCTTTGGCCGGTAATTTTCGGATAA
>MNGW01000089.1 GCA_001918935.1 Acidobacteriales bacterium 13_1_40CM_3_55_5
AAAGCTGCGGCGCACCGCTGGTTCAGCATCCCGATGTCAACAAGATCGCATTCACAGGGAGCGCTGCCGTTGGCAAGATGATCGTAAAAATGGCGGCGGATACAGTGAAGCGAGTCACACTCGAACTGGGTGGCAAGTCACCCAATATTTTCTTTGCTGACGCGGATTTTGAGGCTGCCATAGACGGTGCGCTTTTTGGGGTCTTCATCAATCAGGGTGAAGTCTGCTCCGCCGGAAGCCGAATCCTGGTACAGAAACCGATTTACAAGAAATTTGTCGATGCTATGACCGAGAAGGCGAAGAAGATCAAGCTGGGCGCGCCTTTGGACCGCGATACGAAAATGGGTCCGCTCGTGAGTAAAGAGCAATATGACCGGGTGCGATCCTATCAGGAAGTCGGCAAGAAGGAAGCCAAGCTGGCCAGCGGCGGCGGTCGGGCGGAGAAGGTTGCGAAAGGCTACTACGTCGAACCGACAATCTTTTATGACGCCGATAATAATGCGCGAATTGCGCGAGAAGAGATCTTCGGTCCCGTCGCAACTGTGATTCCTTTTGAAGATGAGAAGGATGCGGTCAGGATTGCGAACGATTCGCCTTACGGCCTGGCCGCAGCTGTGTGGACGCGAGACATTTTCAAAGCTTTCCGGGCTGTGAAATCGCTGCGCGCCGGCGTCGTATGGGTGAATCACATGCAGCCCACCTATGTGGAAGCACCATGGGGAGGCTACAAGCAGTCCGGCTTCGGAAGAGAACTGGGGCCGTGGGGAATAGAAGAGTATCTGGAAACCAAGCAAGTCCATATCAATCTGAACGAACAGCCCATCGGATGGTACTGAGATGGCGACTATTCAATTACGTACTAGTATTCCAGGCCCCAAGTCGACAACACTGGCGGATCGCCGCCTGCGAGCGGTGCCACGTGGGCTGGCTCATGCCACGCCTGTGTATGTGGCGAAGGCCGAAGATGCGGTCCTGGAGGATGTGGACGGGAACCGCTATATAGATTTTGCTGGCGGCATCGGTTGCAACAATGTAGGGCATCGACGGCCTTCGGTTCTGTCTGCTATCCGCGAACAACTGGATCGCTTTCTTCACACTTGCGTGCAGGTCACGCCTTACGAGAGCTATGTTCGCCTTGCCGAGCGGATGAATGAACTTACGCCCGGAAAATTTCCCAAGAAAACTTTGTTTGTGAACAGCGGCGCCGAAGCAATCGAGAACGCGGTGAAGATCGCCCGTGCCCATACCGGACGCTCCGGGATCATCGCCTTCGAAGATGCCTTCCACGGTCGCACTATGATGACTTTAGCGCTGACCAGCAAGACTCATCCCTACAAAGCCGGATTCGCGCCCTTCCCGGGCGATGTTTATCGCATTCCATACGCGTACTGCTATCGCTGCTCGTATTCACTCACGTATCCATCCTGCGATTTGTTTTGCGCGCGCCATCTCGAAGATACCTTTAAACGAGTAGTTGCTTCGGAAGATGTTGCCGCCGTGATCGCGGAACCGGTGCTGGGAGAGGGCGGCTTCGTGGCGCCGCCTCCAGATTATTTCCGGGTTCTGATTGATATTTGCCACAAGCATGGCGTGTTATTCATCGCGGATGAAGTGCAGACGGGTTTCGGCCGCACGGGCGCTCTGTTTGCCAGCGAGCACTACGGAATTGAGCCGGATATCTTTGTGACCGCCAAGTCGCTCGGTGGAGGACTGCCGCTCGCGGCTATAACTGGCCGGGCAGAGATCATGGATGCTCCTCAACCAGGTGGTCTCGGCGGCACTTTCGGAGGTAATCCACTATCCTGTGCAGCGGCGTTAGCGGTGCTCGATGCCTTTGAAAATGAAAACGAAAGCCTCTCAGCCCGCGCAAATGAACTAGGAAACCGGTTTCAACGACGAGCACTGGACTGGCAACGGCGATGGCCGGTGATTGGTGATGTGCGGGGCCTGGGCGCGATGCAGGCGATGGAGCTGGTGCAATCCGCAGACACGCGGCTGCCGGCTGCGGATGAGACTAAACAAATTGTGCAAGATTGTTACGAGCATGGTCTGATAATTTTGTCGGCTGGATCGTACTCCAACGTAATCCGCGCACTGATGCCACTGGTGATCACGGACGCTCAAATGGATGAAGCACTGGTGGTGCTGGAGTCGGCATTGCAAACAGTCTGCGAAAGAAAGGAAGCTGCAGCTCAGCCGGTCTAGAACCTGACACTTATGACGGTTGCTACTCCAACTCTGACCAAGCTGCCCAACTACATCAATGGTCGTTGGCAACAAGCCACCACGACCGAGTGGCTGGATGTCAGCAATCCTGCTACTGGTGAACTGATCGCCCAGGTTCCCATCTCCACTGACGCCGACGTGACCGCTGCAGTGGATGCTGCGGCTGCTGCCTACCCGGAATGGCGTCGTACACCGCCAGAAGACCGCATTCAGCCGTTATTCAAACTGAAGCAACTTTTGGAAGAGCACATTGATGAACTGGGACGCATCATCACCCAGGAAAACGGCAAGACTCTTTCTGAAGCTAAGGGAGAACTGCGCCGCGCCATCGAAAACGTTGAGGTTGCCTGCGGCATTCCGATGATGATGCAGGGCTATAACCTGGAAGATGTGGCTCGCAGCATCGACGAAATGATGATCCGCCAGCCGCTTGGGGTTGTGGCAGCGATCACGCCATTCAATTTCCCGGCAATGATCCCGTTCTGGTTTCTGCCGTATGCAATCGCTTGCGGCAATACCTTTATCCTGAAGCCGTCGGAACGTGTGCCGCTCACCATGCGGCGGGCCTTTGAGTTGCTCGATCAAATCGGCCTCCCTCCTGGCGTCGTCAACCTTCTGAATGGCGGGAAAGCGGCTGTGGACGCCCTTCTCGACCATCCCAAAGTGCGCGCTCTCAGCTTTGTCGGCTCGACCCCGGTAGCGAAATATGTCTATGCGCGAGCAGGCGCGAACGGCAAACGGGCGCAATGCCAGGGCGGCGCCAAAAACCATGTGATCGTCCTTCCCGACGCCGATATGGCTATGGCCACACAGATTATCGGTGATAGCGCTTTTGGCTGTGCAGGACAACGCTGTCTCGCAGTATCGGTGGCGGTCACAGTCGGCGAGGCGCAAACCAGCTTTCGGGATGCCATCACAAATGCCGCAACTTCCTTGCGGGTGGGCAATGGTTTGGATGAAGGCGTTCAAATGGGGCCTGTCATCACGGCGCAGAGCAAATCACGTGTGGAGTCTCTGATCGCGATGGGTGAGAAACAGGGAGCCAAAGTTCTGCTGGACGGTCGCAATTCGAAAATCCCGAATTATGAAGCTGGAAACTTTGTCAATCCGACAATCCTCGATGACCTACCGGTCACAAGCGACCTGGCGGATACTGAAATTTTCGGTCCGGTGCTAAGCCTGGTCCACGCCGACAGCCTGGATGAAGCGCTTACCTTCCTTGAACGCAGCCCCTATGGAAACCAGGCTTCGCTATTTACCTCCAGCGGGTCGGCGGCGCGACGGTTCCGTTACGAAGCGCCTGCCGGCAACATCGGCATCAACATCGGGGTTGCGGCCCCGATGGCGTATTTCCCTTTCAGCGGATGGAAAGATAGTTTCTTTGGAGTGCTGCACGGGCAGGGTCGCGATGCGGTCGAGTTCTACACTGAGAAGAAAGTCGTGATTGAGCGCTGGGCAAAGGATCACTCGCGAAAGTTTTGAGGGAATTTTATGTCCGACACAATCCAGAAATACAAAGATTATGTGATGACCGGCTTTATGAAGTCGGTTGTGCCCATTGTGATCGATAAAGCCAGCGGCTCGATCGTCACCGATGTCAACGGCCGGGAATATCTAGACTGCTTCGCGGGTATTTCCGTGGTCAGCGCGGGCCACAATAATCCTCAAGTCCTCGCCGCGGCCAAGGCGCAAATGGAAAAGGTGGTGCACTGCGCTTCTTATATTTACCACGTGGCGCCGGTGGCGGACCTCGCCGAAAAGATTGCTCATATCGCACCGCGCGGACTAACCAAGACTTTCTTTGGCAACGGTGGAGCGGAAGCCGTCGAAGGAGCCATGAAGCTGGCTCGCCTCTACACGGGCAAACATGAATTCATCTCTCTACATGCCAGTTTTCATGGGCGCAGCTGGGGGACGCTCAGCGTCACCGGCAACGTGGGACGCAAAAGGCGGGGCGGCCCTTACGCTCCGGGTGTCACCTTTGCTCCCGCTCCGTATGCCTACCGTTCGCAGTGGCCGAACGATCCCGAAGAATGTGGCCGGCAGTGTGCCCGGGCCATCGAAGACGTGATCCGCTTCACTACTTCGGACGACGTCGCCGCGTTCATCGTCGAACCGGTCATGGGCGAGGGCGGCATCATCGTCCCTCCGCGAAACTATTTCAAAGAAGTAAAGAAGGTTCTCGATCACCATGGAATTCTTTTTATCGCCGATGAAGTCCAGTCCGGATTTGCTCGCACCGGAAAGATGTTTGCCATCGAGCACTACGGTGTCGAGCCCGACATTCTAGTAACCGCGAAGGGCATTGCCGACGGTTTTCCGCTGAGTGCGTTTACCACACGACCGGAGATTGCAGCCGCATTCAAGCCCGGGGATCATCTCTCCACCTTTGGCGGCAATCCAGTTTCATGCGCTGCCGCACTCGCCAACATCGAATTCATGGAGAAAGAAAATCTTCCCGCTCGCGCTACTGAGATCGGCGATTACGCCATGTCGAAGCTCAGGGGACTGCAAAAACAGAATTCGCTGATCGGGGAAGTGCGGGGACTGGGGCTGATGATTGGAGTGGAGCTGGTGAAAGACGAAAAACTTACTCCGGCTACAACAGAAGCCGAAGCTTTGCGCGAGGCGTTATTGCGTCAGGGGGTTCTCGTGGGGGTAGGAGGAGTTTATGGAAACGTGATCCGCTTCCAGCCGCCTCTGGTCATCACGCGGCAGCAGATTGATCGAGCCTTGAAAGCCTTCGAGGCGGCATTACAGGAAGTGGCGCCGCTGGCAACGGTATAGAAGGTGTCTCAGTGCGCGGCGATATTGTTTAGATCTGGTTGTCGTCATCCTCGTCCCGGTCGCTATCCGAGCCACGATTCAAATCCTTCACTGGGCTAAGCGTACGGTTATCGCTGGCATGATGAATCTCAATCGTGCCATTCACATTGGAGAGTTTGATCCGAGCTCCTCCGCCAGCCAGCTCTCCGTGCAGATCATGTCCCACAATGCGATGGTTGCGCACGCGTAAGCCAAAGTCATTGCTGATACCGCCGTGTACGGTGGAAGCTTCAAGTTCCGCTTTGGAGTCCGAGGGCATGGTCAGCAACACGGTGCCGTTGACAGAAGCAAGCTCAACAGAAGAGGCGCCTAAACGATCGAACTGTGCCTCCACACGATTATTGATGGTGGAGAGCTTAACTGGCCCGCCCAGACCACTTGCCTTTAAATGGCCGTTAATACAAGAGGCCCGCACTTCGCCGGCGATCCCCTGGACATCCAGCGCACCATTAATAAGCTTTATGCCGTCCAGCCGGGCGTTTCGCGGGACAGATAATGTGTATTCAACGCTGGCGGGATTGTTCCGATCATCGTCGCTGAAAGTAAGGTTGTGGTCTGGATACTCGGTGCGGATTGAGACGCTGTCCGTCGAAGCATCGACCACAATCTTGGCTTCATCCAGGGAGATATGAACGCTGCCGTTGATGTTGGCAAGCGCCACCCGCCCACCGGCGGCGAGCGCATAGGTTTGATGGAACTCTTGGGTGAATTGTCCCCTGTTTTCAGCAGCATGGCTTTGCGCCACGGCAAATAGAAGGGCACAAAGGCTGCCTAGAATTGCACCCACCCAAGTAGCAAGTTCGCGTTGACGCTTCATAGCCTTTCCCTCTCGACTCAGCTTAGACGGGGCAAGTGTGAAATCGTGAGTGACGAAACATTAGGAAATAGTTGAATGCGAGCCGCCTTGCTCTTACGAGGGTATCGACCCGAGACGAGGTTGTTTTCGTTCCGCTTCAGAAATCACGTAGAGCAGTAGGATCAGGAGCTCTGGTTCAATGGGATGGCGGTATCGGGGATGAGGGAAAACGAAGTAATAGACTGCGGGATAACAAAGGAACAGCCCAAAAAAAAGCCACGCCCCCGGTCGATGTTTTCGCAGCGCACGTGCTAGCCCCCAGAACGCAAGTGCCGAGGAAAGCAAAAAGATCGCATTTTTCATCGGCGCGAGCCAGGCAATTTTTTCCTGACGAGGCACGCCGCCCCAGTAATATATGAAGCGCTTTAGACTAAGGCCTAGAAAACGCCCATAGTCCTGGCGAATGAAATCGATTGCCTCCTGTTTGCGCTCCTTCACGTAAGCCATCTCACCAAGGCGGCGATAACGTTCCATCTCAAAAACGTTCTGTGTGGGGTGGAGGTATTCCATCCACGTTCCATTCGCTCCCGGTCCATTACCAATGCGGAGTTCAGCACCAAAATTCGAACGCAGAAAAACAGGCTGTCCGAAGGTACGGTAATTGCGAATCAGCCACGGGGCAATGCAACCCAGGAATACAGCGGACGCCAGAACGACTCCAGCCAGAGAGCGTTTGCCGAGCTTCCAGCGGTGATACCAAATCCACAATCCTGAAGCGGGCAGAAAGGCCAGTAATGATGGATTGGTGAGCGCCGCAATGCCCCAGATCACTGCGAACGTCAGCCACGGCTTTAGACCCTCTCTTTCTTCCATAACCAGCGTCAGCCAGAAAAGCACCGCAAGCAGGAGAGCGGCGAGGCTGGTCTCCCACACCCACCGCGTGGACCAATACATTACCGACGGAAGAAGGGCCCATGCCCAGGCACTCCAGACCGCTACTCGTTCGCCGAAACATCGTTTCGCAATCAAAAAAATCAGAATGCAGGTGAGTGCGGAAAAAATGCTGTTAAGGGTCAATAAAATGAAGGCGGACGCCTGGCTATAAATCCCGAACCGCTGGAACACGCCGGCGATGAGCAACGCATATAGTGGCGGCTCCCAGGCTGTCGGTCCGGTGTATCCGTTAAAGGGATTGCCAAATCCTCCGCCCGTGGCGAGAGAGCGCCCGATGCGTCCCATCTCGAAACCAAAGCTGAAATTATCCCCGATGGCTTTGAACCTATAGCTGTGAGCGATCATCATGTATCCCAATCGCAGCGCAAAGGAGATGACCACCATCCAAAAAAAAGATGTTCGAATTTGCGCCCAATAGCGACGATAAACATTGACAGCCCGGATTTTCGAGAGGGGAGTCGTACTGGCAACACCAGCCATAGCAATCAGATTAGCGCGGGATGAGCTCATTTGTAGCTTCAAAATTGGGTTCTATCGGCGCCGCGCCGCCCGCTTCTTCTCGGACTCAGCGCTGAAAATAAAGCGTTTAGCAGAGCTGTTGAATGTTAGCCCTCAATTTATCGCCGAGTTCGGCCAACTAGGGCGGGGTTAATGTCGTCTCAAACATGGGCCAAAAGTAATAGAAACGAGTAAGTCCAGCCGCTTGGTCTGGTTTGTCCATTTCCTCCAGGAGGTCATTTTCAATGAAAAAGTTTCTTGCAACACTGACGTTGCTGTTTGCATTTACGCTGCCCGGCTTTGCCCAAGGACAAGTCCGGCTTTCAGCGGAGGATCAGAAAAAATTTGATAAACACTACTCAAAGTGGGTGAACGATACCCGCAAGAACGACCGGGACGACATCGCCAAAGATGTGCACGAGATGCAGGAGATCATGGCCAAGTACAACATTCCGGCGAATGTGCCCTACGACCAGATCGCCAGCACCGGAAGCGGGGTTCGCGTATATCAGAGCCGGCTTTCGGCGGATGACCAGCGCGAGTTCGATAAGTACTACACCAAATGGGTGAATGACACGCGCAAGAATGACCGCGATGACGTCGCTAAAGATGTCGGACGCATGCAGGAGATCATGGCGCGCAACAACATTCCTGCGAACGTGCCGTTCGATCGGATTGCCAGCACTGGCAAAGCCGGCTTTCTCCCGACGACCAGCGCGACTTTGACCGCTACTATTCAAAGTGGGTAGACGACACGCGCCAGAACGACCGGGACGCCGTCAGCAGGGATGCGGGATACATGCAGGAGATCATGGCGCGCAACAACATCCCTGCCAGCGTTCCCTTTGACCAAATTGCGAGCTCGGCCGGGTACTCCAGTGGCTCTTCCCCGGCCTATGTTCAGCGACTCTCAGTCAATGACCAGCGAGAGTTCGACCACTACTACGCCGAGTGGCTGGAACACACGCGCAAGAACGATCAGGATGATGTTGCCAAGGACGTGGCCCGCATGCAGGAAATCATGGCGCGAAACAACATTCCTTGGAATGTTCCTTTCGATCGCATCGCCTCCCCCGATGCCGCCTCGCGACACTAATTAATCACGATAGAAACGGAGGTGCAGAAGCCTGCACCTCCTTATTTCTCACAGTTTGCACTCTTAATTTAGTTCTGCGCACGGCGCGTTTTTGTCAGCAAATCAACCGGTGCGACGAAGAATTGTCATCACTAACCCGATAGCAGTCAGCAGCAAGAGACAAGCCGAAAAGATGTAATACGGAATCCGTATCTTAGGCCAAAGCCATTGTGGTAGCTTGTCGACAAACTTGTCGCTCCAGGTTTCTCCTAAGCGTGGTGGGAGACTTGCTTCTTCTGCGTCGGGTTTCCAATGTGACGCAATCCAAGTCGCTCGAAAGTTGGAGAGCAAAAGCGCCCCAACAAACACCCTAATGACACTTAGACCGGAAACAAATAGGTCTGCCACAAATAGAATCAGGATGACAGTCGCCGCGTAACGGCTACGTTCCCGTACGCCGACACCACCCAGATAGTAAAAGAGCAGAGTAAATAGTCCGAGAATCACGCTGCCCATGAGGGCGCTAACGATGAACGAGAGAACAGCTGCCACTGTGCAAACCCAATAACCCTGCGCTCCCAGATAATCGACGTCGCTGCCCGTCTGGATGGAAGGCCAAAACAGGCTTTTGAGGCGGCCTTCAGTTCTCGGAGTTGAATCCGATAAACCGAGAGTTTCCATGGCAACATTAGAACGCAGCTTGCTCCGCGAATCTAGTTCGGAGTCCGGTACCGCACTTGGCGCTCTTAAGTCAAAAGACGTAGACAAAACTACGAGCCCTGTCGCATTGATTTGATCCTTTCTTCGCCCCACTCTTGTATATGGAGAAGTTCCGAGGTGCCACCACGATCAACGGCTGGCACTAATGAGCTTCTTCAGCAGTCATGAATTCATGGGAGATGAAGGAGGAACAATGACTCATTACGGCACTCTGGAGACTCAACGGGTAGAAAACGTTCGTGACATTCGCGGCACCACTGTTCGCGGATCTGAGGGCGAGAAACTCGGCACAGTAGAGGACGTGATCTTTGACCACGACACCATGGAGATTCGCTACCTCGTAGTCGATAGCGGTGGCTGGTTGGAAGCTGGAACCTTCCTGCTCCCCGCCGACCTAGTTTCCGCCGACGAAAACCATGAGGAGGGTCTGGCGACCGAAGTCACGAAGGAGCAGATCGAGAATTCTCCCGAATATGACAAGAAGGCGTTGCGCTCAGGAGACGAATGGAAGAAATACGAGCAGGAATTTAAAAAATACTGGGACGAAGAGCCAGTGATGCACATCAAGGGCTCTGACCGGATCATCACCCCGCCCGACGCGCCCGCTCCTGCTAATGCGAGTTCCAGCGGGCAGGGCAGCCGCGGGTCAGGCGATCGCCAAGTAACAGCCGCCGAACTTTTCCCCGAGCGGATGACTAAAGTATTTACAGATCCTGCCCCTAGCGGCGGCAAGGTAACCCTGCGTCCGAAATCCGTCGCCCGCGCCGAGGATGCTGCCTCCGGCGTCACCTTGCTGAAGCCTCAATGGTGGGACGCGTTCGAAAACTACTTGAGCGTCAACAGGAGAGACATCCAGGCCAAGTGCTCGCAATGTGATGAAGAAAAACGCCAGGTAGCGTAGAGTCCGGCTAAAAGCCCACAACGGTAATCTCAACGTCCATTACCCTCGCCGGAGCCTAGGCTCCGGCGATTTATTTCAGACGAAAAGCCAGTGTTTGGCCTCTCCACTGCAACAACCAAAAGGTCTCCTGCGAACTTCCGCGATGCCCTGTGGTCTCGCCTTGAAAAGCACACGAACTGAATTAGGATGTATTTCCGGTCAGGGCGATTCTAGTAGTGTCGGTAAACCTATCTTCGCGCAAGCGCGGCAGCATAATGCTCGCCTGGATGCATCACAGTGGCTGAGGAGAGGATAGGGAGCAATCTTCAGGTCTGGAGCAGAGCCCATGATTGCATGGTCATTATTTGTGGGCGTTCTTCTCGCAACATTCTCTGTTGCTGGGCCGGTTCCACAAAGCCCATTGGCAGGTTCGGCGCAAAAGTTGGAGATCACTGTAAGCGACGAAAATGGGGTTTCCGTCGCCGCTGCCCACGTCTTTTTGCAAGCTTCCCGACAAAATATTTCACTGCGTTGTGAGACTGATTTTGCAGGCCACTGTGAATTCGACAATCTTCGTCCACAAGAGGTTTACCAACTTCGAGTGGAGAAGGAAGGCTTCTATGCCTCGGTATTGCGGTCAGTGCAAGTGGAAGTTTCTGCCAGCGTCGAAGTGACATTGTCCCATCAGCGGGAGGTGCGCGAAGTTGTGAATGTGGTGGAGTCGCCGCCTGCTATTGACCCCGAGCAGACGTCGTCAGAAGAGCAGCTCAGCGGATTAGACATCCTCAACATCCCATACCCGACCACGCGCGACTACCGCAATGCGCTCCGTTTCATTCCCGGCGTGGTGCAAGATAACGCCGGCCAGCCGCACATCGATGGCGCCGAGACTTATCAGACTTTGACGCTACTTGATGGGTTCAATATCACGCAGCCCGCTAATGGACTGTTGGTAGCGCGGGTGAGCACGGATGCTTTGCGATCGGTAGATGTCGAACGGAGCCGCTACTCGGCCGAATACGGCAAGGGATCAGGAGGAGTGCTCAGTTTGAACACTGGAATTGGCGAAGATCATTTTCGGTTCTCCGCTACAAATTTCATCCCTTCGTTACAGGGCAAGAAGGGACTACGTTTGGATAAAGTGGATCCCCGGTTTACGGTTTCGGGTCCTTTTCGCAAAGGAAAGATGTGGTTCTTTGATGCAATCGACGGCGAGTACGACAACATTGTCGTGACCGAATTGCCAAGCGGCAGCGATCAAGACAGGGTATGGCGAATCGGAAACCTGGCCAAGCTGCAGATGAACTTCACTCGTCGCAACATTCTTACCACGAGTTTCCTGATTAATCGTTTCCATGACCCGCACGCTGGACTATCACCCTTTAACCCGCAGCCGGCTACACCGGTCGATGCGGAGTCCGCCGAAGTGGCTACAGTCAAAGATCAATATTATTTTCGCGGCGGAGAACTTCTCGAGACGGGATTCGGATTCGTTCAGTATGGCATGACACAAACTCCAGTCGGCGACTCGCCCTATTTCATTTCCACGAACACGACCGGGGGAAGCTATTATCTTTCGTCGCATACTATCGCTCGAAGATGGCAAGGCCTGATGAACTTGTACCTCCCGGTTCAACAGTGGTTCGGCCGTCACGAAGTGAAGCTCGGCATTGATTTGGATCGCCCGCTCTATCGTTCATTCTTTCTCCGCCAGCCGATTTCTGTTCTTCGAGAAGCCCAATCGCTGCCTGCGAATGGCAATTGTCTCACCGTGAGCCCTGCTCCCTGTTCCCGATACTCAGTGTTCCCGGGAGGCGGCAATTCTGCTACCTATAATTTGGAGGCAAGCGGTTTCATCCAGGACCGCTGGCTCATGACGAACCGGTTACTGCTTGAGCCTAGCCTGCGTTTCGATTGGGATGAGATTTTGCGTCGCAAGCTGCTTTCGCCACGGCTGGCGGCGACGTACGTCCTCAACAATCAGGCAACTACCAAGTTCTCGGCGGGAATAGGTATCCTCTACGACGCGACAAGTCTATTCTTGATCGCGCGCCCTTCCGAGGGCGAGAGGCTGGATTATTTTTTCGATGCAAACGGCCAGCTCTCTGGCCCACCGCTGCTGACAACGTTCGTGGTGGATAAAAAACTGCTTACCGCTCCGCGTGTTGTGAACTGGAGCATCGGCTTAGAGAAAAAGCTGCCGGCATCTGTTTACCTAAGAACAGAATTCCTTCAAAAGCGAGGCAAGGATGGGTTCGTCTACAACATTGCGAGCGGAGCACCGGCTGGCACCTACTTCCTGCAGAACACCCGTAAAGATCGATACGACGCGGTTCAGGTGGACTTGAGAAAACATTTTCGCGAGAACTACACGGTGATGGCCTCCTATATCCGGTCCCGAACACGCTCGAATCAGGTAGTGGATTTTAGTGTGGATAATCCGTTTTTTGGGCCGCAAGTCGCGGGACTTTATCCCTGGGACGCGCCCAACCGCTTCCTATCTTGGGGTCTACTCCCGCTCAAAAAAGGTCTCGATGTGGCTTATTCCACAGAACTACGTAGCGGCTTCCCGTTCTCCGTGCTGAACACTTTACAACCAGGTCAGCCGGGGGATTTGCGTCGCTTTCCTACGTATTTTGCCTTGAACCTGCATCTGGAAAAACGTTTCCACTTGTTCGGATTCTCTTGGGCGATCCGGGCCGGTTTTAACGACATCACGGACCACAAAAATCCCGCATTCGTGAACGGTGATGTAAATTCGCCACGCTTCAGTGATTTTGAGCGACGCGCTTTCACCACGCGCATTCGCTTTCTTGGCCGCATATAGGTCCGTTCCAGAGAGCTCTTACAAATTGCAGATCGATTCGCGCCCCCGCGCGCGAATTGACACCCCTGGCACCCACACCTAAACTGAACTGTTGCGCCATCGGGCTTTACGATAGATGTTGCAAGCTTCGAGGAGACTCAATGGGTTGGCTCCAGAACAAGTTTGAAAAGAATTTCATGATCACCACAGTGGATTATGTATTCAACTGGGCCCGCAAGTCCGCGGTGTGGCCTATGACGTTTGGTTTGGCCTGCTGTGCGATCGAAATGATTGCGTCCTCGACGGCGCGTTTCGATATCGCGCGTTTCGGTTCGGAGGTATTCCGCCCCAGCCCGCGGCAAAGCGATCTGATGATCGTAGCCGGAACTGTAACTTTGAAAATGGCGCCGGTGGTGAAGCGTATTTATGATCAGATGCCCGATCCCAAATGGGTGATCTCCATGGGCGCATGTTCTTCCGTCGGAGGGCCGTTCAATACCTACGCCGTGCTTCAGGGTGTCGACAAGATTGTTCCCACCGATGTGTACGTGATTGGCTGCCCGCCACGCCCTGAAAATCTCTTCTACGCTTTGCTCAAGCTTCAAGACAAGATTGATCAGATGTCGCTGGCCAAGCGTCCAACGGAAGTTCGGTTGGATGAAAGAATGGTCGAGAACTTCAAGCGCCAGGTGATGATCGCGCAAACCTTGCAGCCGAAATAGAAATCAGCATTTAGCATTTAGCCATGACAGGCCAGTGCTCGGGATTGGCTAAGTGCTAAGTGCTAAATGCCAAGTGCCGCTTTTATGCCGTTCGTAAGGCTTGCCTCCCAATCCGAATTGCCTCCCGAGGGTGAAGCCAAAGAATTCGCCTGTGGAGACAAAATAATCTGCGTAGCCAATGTAAATGGTGTGATTTCGGCCATAGACAACGTCTGCCTGCATCGGGGCGGTCCCTTGGGGCAAGGGACGATTGAAGGCGATAAGCTGGTATGCCCTTGGCATGGTTGGCAATGGGATCCAAAGACTGGGCAAGCGGCGCATAATCCGGCGGCAAAGCTGTCCATCTACCCGCGCAAAATCGAAAACGGCGACGTGATGATCGAAGTCTGAAGTGTCGATGGACTGGATCGAACGTCGTAGCGCCGGCGTTACGACACCTTTCTTTACCTGAGGATATTGGCGTCAGAAAACCGGAACCGCAGCGGTACTCACGATCGCCAACGACCTGCTACGTCAGGTATAGCCTTCCATGGGTAATTTTATGTTGCAGGGAGGCGGCGAGATGGTCGACGTCTACGGGCGAGATATTGGACGCCATGCGATCGTCGAAGAAAGGAGTGCGGTTACTGCCTACGGCGTCGCGACGCACTTGGACGAGCAAGGCATGCACTGCGTTCGGATCGAATTTTTCTGGCGTTATGCGAACGATTTCACTGAGCGTGGCGCCGATGGAAATAGGTTCGCGATAAGGACGCGGACTGGTCATGGCGTCAAAGGTATCCGCTAGAGCGATGATTCGTACCGGCATGGGAACGTCGTCCATGACGAGTCCGTCGGGATAACCCGAGCCATCTCCGCGCTCGTGATGCGAACGCACGATTTCCGGGATGCGCGGCCAGGGGAACTGTACCCCACTCACAATCTGATGACCGACGACCGTGTGATCCGCCATCTCACGGAATTCTTCCGGGTCAAGCGCAGTGGGCTTGCCGAAGAGGTGCTTGTCTACCGCAACTTTGCCGATATCGTGCAAATATCCCGCGGAGCGAAGCGCGGCAATGTCGCCCGGTTCCAGGCCCATCGCTTCGCCTATTCCCGAGGCGTAGCGTCCAACGCGTAGTGAGTGACCGTGAATGTCTACGTGCTTGATGTCGATGGCGGTGGCGAAAGCTTCCAGTGCCGTGTCGTAGAACCCATGGAGAGATCCCAGCAGCCGGAGATTCTCCGAAACCCGCTGAGCCAACGTTTGAGTGAGCGCATGATTGTGAATCGCCAATGCTATGTAGTGACACAACAAATCGAGAGCCTCAAGCTCGTCGATGTCGTAAACAGCGTCGCCATCGCGACGGCCCAATGCCACCATCCCGACAAGTTTGCCCGCGATTTTCAATGGAGCAATGCACTTGAAAAGCTCGGGAGCAACGTTGCCATTGGAACTAAGATAGACGTCAGAGACGCCCGCGTTCAGGATGATTGGCCCGCGTGCGGATTGCAGAGCGTGGAAGTGTCTCGGTAACAGCGGAATGACCGCCGGCTCCGGCATCAGGGCGAACCCATCCGAAGCAATGGAGGTGAGAAGGGAAGGCCGGTCACCATAAGTAAAGAGCGCAGCTTCCCGCGCCCCGCCCGCTTGCAGCACGGCGGAGAGCATGGCGCGCGCGCTCTGCGGAAAGTCGCGCTCGGCCGTCATCTGCGGGCCGAGATCAGACAACGCTTCTACTGTCCGCAAGAGCCTTCGAAAATTGTCTTTCTGCACTGCCACCAGTTGTGGGAGCAGAAAACCAGAGCAGAAAGAGAGTAACACGCTGGTTAAGTGCTAGTGACAACGAGCCTAGTAGCTAGAAATGTTCCCTGAGATTGGCGAAAGTCTCCACTACCAGCAAGCGGCTCGGTGCTTCCGCCGTCACAAGTTCTTCGTGCTCCAGAATCCAAGTGTCGCCGTGGGGCACGAATACGGCGTTGAGGCCTGCCGCAAGCGCGGGATTGATGTCGGACTTGGGACTGTTTCCAATCATCCACGTAGAATCGGGAGGCAAGGCATATTGGGAAACTACTTCTCGATACGTTGCAGCATTCTTCTCCGCGACTATCTCGACGGCAGAAAAATGTTCTCTCAGTCCCGAGCGCTCAACTTTGCCGGACTGTTCAGCGATCGCGCCCTTGGTCATCAAGATCAATCGATGCCGTCCAGAAAGGTACCGCAGCGTTTCTGGCACTTCCGGCATAATCTCGACCGGATGCTCTGCGATGGCATGAGCGAACCCCGCGACGGTTTTGTGTAAAGCAGGTGTGAGTGGCTCGACCGCTAAACGTTCGAAGGTTTGCGCCAAGGCATGAGCGAAGCTGTGCAACCCATATCCATGGCTGATTATGCACTCACGCTCCACATCGTCCAGAACCGCGCGAACCTGTTCCGGAGAATATTCGTGGTGGTTCAAAAAAGATATGAAACTAGTGATGGCGCGTTCGAAATAGATGTTGTTTTCCCACAGCGTGTCATCGGCGTCAATGAGCAGGGTTTGCGCGCTGTTCAATTTTGTCGGCAGTGCCATCCTGAAACATCATAAATGTCTAGTGTTAATTGGCAAGATGCGGAGAAGATGGACACGGAGATTGCTCTGTTAGAATCTAACTGTTCATGACGATCCCAGGCTCGGTAGTTCCTCTGCTGATTTTTTCTCTCACAATGGTTTCGGGTTCCGCACAGAAGATTTCCAAACCGCAGACCACTCGAGTGATGACTGGCTCCGCGGCCAAGGGCGCGGCATCGGCCGGAATGCAGGTCGCGCCTGATCTCGACCAGCGGTTGGCCCGCTTCCGCAGGGTGCGGATGCCGTTCCAATCTGCAGGGCTCAATGCGCGTGAGCAGAAATTAGTCAATAAGCTGGTGGACGCGTCACGCTATCTCGAGGAAATTTTCTGGCGTCAGATCGATCCGGAAGCTTTGACCCTTTATCAATCTTTGGCCGGCAGCAAAAGCCCGAGAGATCAAAAATTGCGGCGCTACCTGTGGATCAATGCTTCGCGATTCGACCTGCTTGACCAAAATAAGCCCTTCGTCGGCACTGCATCGATGCCACCTGGGCGAGGCTTCTACCCTCAGGGGCTTACTCGCGAACAGATCGAGCAGTACGTAAAAGATCATCCGGAGAAGAAGGCAGAAATCTACAGTCCCACCACTCTCGTTCGGTGGCATGGCGATCAGCTTGAGGGGCTGCCTTACCACATTGCTTATCGGTCATTCCTGGAGCCGGCAGCCCGGGATTTGCGCGAAGCAGCAACATTGAGTGCCGATCCGGCTTTTGCGAACTTCTTGCGGCTGAGGGCAGACGCGCTTCTCAGCGATGACTATCTCAAAAGCGACCTGGCTTGGCTGGACCTGAAAGACCCGAAATTCGACATAATTTTTGCTCCTTACGAAACCTATGAAGATGGCCTGCTTGGTGTGAAGGCTTCCTACAGCGCCGCAGTGCTGATCCGCAACCCGCAAGAGAGCCAAAAACTCGCGCTGTTTCAAAAGTACGTAGCCGATATTCAAGACACTTTGCCTCTTGCTCCGGAGGATCGGCCGTCCAAGCGTGGCCTGGAAACTCCTATGGAAGTGATGGACGCTCCCTACCGCGCCGGTGACCTGCGGCATGGGTATCAGGCAGTCGCCGACAATCTGCCGAATGATCCGCGCGTTCATGAGCAAAAAGGTAGCAAGAAAATATTTTTTAAGAACTTCATGAATGCCCGCGTCAATTTTGTGATCCTGCCAGTGGCCAAGCGGATGTTGAGGCCGGAACAAGCGGCGAAGGTTTCCGGAGAGGGTTACCTCCTGGCAACGATTTTGCATGAGATGGCGCACGGACTTGGACCTGCGTTCGCGCGCGCGGCAGCCGGCAAAACAGATATTCGTGAGGCGATTGGCCCGGTCTTCGGAGGTTTGGAGGAGGCCAAGGCCGATGTGGTAGGAATGTTCGGCTTGAAGTGGCTAGTGGACCACGATGTATTGCCTAAAGAGAAGCTCGAAGAGTACTACGCATCATATGTTGGAGGAATTTTCCGCACTGTCCGTTTTGGCGCAGCGGAAGCTCACAGCCAGGCCGAGCTGATGGAGTTCAATTATCTCTCTGAGCGTGGTGCCATCCAACGCGAATCGTCGGGACGATATTCGATCGATTACGCGCGCATGCCGCAAGCCCTGGCAGACTTGGCGAAAGAACTTCTGGAAATTGAAGCCACCGGGGATCGTGAGCGTGCAGAAAGCTGGTTTAAGAAGTATGCGGTCATGACACCGGAGCTGCAATCGTCGTTAAAATCCGCGGCAAATACGCCGGTTGATATTGATCCGGTTTTCTCGTTCCCCGAGAGGGTCAGATAGAGGCAAGTATCAGCCTCGCGATTCAATCTACAAAATCCACGCGAGCAGCATGGGGGATGATCCCTGATTTGTGTCCCATGTCCAGCAGCCGGCGCACAGCTTCACGGCCATCGCGGCCGTAATCGAGAGTGCGTTCGTTCACATACATACCCACAAACTGGTCGGCGAGATGAGTATCGAGATCGCGAGCAAACTGTATGGCATAGGCCAGAGCCTCTTCGCGATGATCGAGCGCGTATTGAATACTTTCGCGTAGCCCTGCGGCTACCCTGGACGTCAAGGCCGGCCCTAGACTGCGGCGAATGGCGTTTCCTCCTAGCGGCAACGGCAGTCCTGTTACCTTCAGCCACCACCTGCCCAGGTCCACG
>MNGW01000031.1 GCA_001918935.1 Acidobacteriales bacterium 13_1_40CM_3_55_5
GCCATGAATCACCCAGGTGTTGAGGCCACGAGTCCGATGTTGGTCTCGCAATCGTGCCGGTCGAATTGCGGCACAGCGGAACGGCTCAACGTTTTCAGAAAGGTTGTCCCGCAGGTGACGGTAGTCGAGAGGGGCCCCCTCGTCCTGGATATTACGGCCGAGTTCCTGATACCCGATCCCGCGAGCGCATGGAGTGCGGATAACAGCCCACCGTCCCCGCGCTCTGCATCTGCTGCCTCTTTCAGCATCCTTCGCATCTGAGTTTTCCTCTCTCCCTCTAGCAGCGGTAGCCAAAGCAGCGACTTGATGTCGACTGCCTGGCCGTGCACCTCTCTTCGATCCAATATCCATTGACCTTCTCGGACAGTTGGGCCCGCGAACTTTTGAAGAGGGAGAGCTATGAAGAACAGACGTGATTTCCTTAGAAATACTTTTGGCCTGGGTGCCGGTTTAGCTGCCGTACCTCGCCTGTTCGCAGCCCCGCAGGAAAGCGGAGCGGGCATGGACATGAAGCACATGGGCCACGCTACGCAGCGTAGCAGCAGTGGGATCGTTTCCATGGAAACGCCCGACGTTTCGCAGCTTCCGTGGCGCATGGACAGAAACGTAAAGGAATTCCATCTCATTGCCGAGCCGGTTAAGCAGGAGATATTTCCAGGCCGGGTCGTTGACCTCTGGGGTTACAACAGCAGTGCTCCCGGCCCGACGATTCAAGTGAACCAGGGTGATCGCGTTCGGATCGTCGTGGATAATCACCTACCCGAAGCGACATCGATGCACTGGCACGGCTTCGAAATCCCCAACGAGATGGACGGGGCGCCCGGTTCGAGTCAAGACCCGATCCCTCCCGGTGGTCGATTCGTCTATGAATTCACGCTCCATCAGGAAGGCACTTATTTCTACCACTCGCACATGGCGATGCAAGAAATGATGGGGATGATCGGCGCGTTCATCATGCATCCCAGGGAGTCTTACAAGCCGCGCGCCGATAAAGACTTCGCAGTCATTATGCAGGAGTACGCAATCTTGCCGAACATCAAGGTGCCGAACTCCATGAACATGGAGTTCAACTGGCTCACCTTCAACGGCAAGGCCGGACCGACAACCACACCGCTTATCGTCCGTCACGGGGATCGAGTTCGGGTTCGCCTCATCAACCTCGGAATGGACCACCACCCCATTCATCTACACGGGCACACTTTCGTCGTCACCGGCACGGAAGGAGGCCGACAGCCCCAATCCACGTGGGGGCCGGGAAACACGGTACTCGTGGGTGTGGCGCAATCACGCGACGTCGAGTTTGTCGCGAGCAATCCCGGCGACTGGATGCTGCACTGCCATCTCCCCCACCACATGATGAACCAGATGTCTTCCAATGTCGGTCCGATGACACGGCGAAATGGAATCCCCGCGGGTCTCGACATGGAGCGCGGCATGGGGATGCTGCGGCAAGGAAGCGCTACGTCTGAGGAAAACGGTCCAAGCCTGGCTCGCGGAATGGGTGTCGGTTCGACGTTCGAACAACGGATGACAAACTCGCCGCTTAAACCCGGAAGTCCGATGCAGCACCAAGACATGTCCGACATGCAGCACCAAGGGATGCAAATGGGCAAGCCCGATGTCAGCAAGGATGCGAATTCCGTGCCGGGCTTTCCGCAGGATGCCTTCATGGAAGGTCCCATGATGGCGATGGATCAAATGGTCGACAAACCTGAAAACTTCGGTCTGCGTCCCGGCTGGAGCGGCTTCATGGCGGGGATGATGACCTTCGTACGCGTGCTGACTAAAGACAAGTACGACCACATCATGGAGCTTCGAAAAAAGCAGGAAGGCAATAAGCCAATGAAGATGGACATGCCGGGGATGGAGCACAAACATGAATAACCTAACTACGCAGGAGAAGTTTATGCAAGTGAGGCTCGAAACAGTGTCACCACTCTGTTGTGTATCCCGATTCGTACTGTGCTTTTCCTGGGCTTTGTTCCTGGTCGCCTTGCCGGGCCGAGCGCAAACTCCAGCTTCCGAGCAGAAGACGATCACACTCGAAGAACTGCAACAGATGGCCTTACAAAACAACCCGACGTTCGCGCAATCGGCCGCCAACATCAAAGCGGCGGAAGGCAGGAAGAAGCAGTCGGGACTCTACCCGAACCCAACCGTCGGCTACCAGGGCGAACAGATCCGAGGCGGGTCGTTTCACGGGGGCGAACAAGGGTTTTTCGTGCAGCAGGACATCGAAACGGAGGCGGAGGAGCAAAAAATGCGCGTAGTCACAAACGTGCGGATGTCCTACATCCAAGCGCTGGCTGCGCAGCAGATGCTGGAGTTGCGGCACAACCTCAGCAAGCTTGCCGATGATGCTGTAGAGACTTCCCATCAGCTCGCGAATGTCGGCCAAGCGGATGCTCCCGATGTCTTGGAATCGGAAGTGGAAGCACAGCAGGCCCAACTCGCGGTCATCATGTCGGAACAGAACCAGCAGCGGGTTTGGAAAGCACTGGCCGCCGTCGTGGGGAATCCGCGACTTCCGTTGATGCGACTCGAAGGACAACTCGAGGACACGCCGCCGGTCAACGCGGATGAACTGGTGGAAAAAATGGTCGACGAGAGTCCAGCCGTAAGAATTGCGGAACTCGGCATCAAACGAACTGAAGCCGCTTTGGCTCGCGCCAAGCGTGAAACGATTCCCGACCTGCAACTCCGCGGGGGCCTGCAGCACAATGGCGAGTTGTTATCTAACGGGAGACCTGTCGGACTGCAAGGCTTTGCCGATGTGGGTCTGAGGATTCCCCTTTTTAACCGCAATCAGGGAAACATTGCCGCCGCGAATGCTGATGCAGAGCGAGGGAAACGCGAAGTGGAGCGGGTGAAGCTCGTTTTGCGGGAACGCGCGGCAAGCGTCGTGCAGAACTACACGTTCTCGCAAACCGCGGTCGACCGCTACAAGAACCAGATGATACCCAGGGCGCGAAAGGCATATGAAATGTATACCAAAAAATACCAGGAGATGGCCGCAGCGTATCCACAGGTCCTCATCGCCCAGAGAACGCTGATGCAGCTGGAAGTCTCCTATATCAATGCGCTGGAGAACTTTGCCACCAGTTCACTTTCTCTGCAGTCCTACTTGCTCACGGATGGCCTTGAAGCGCCTTCGCAGCCAGGAGGAATCGACCAACCGGTGCGCGAGGTCAACATCCCATTTCAGGCGGGCGCAGGCCCCCAGTAGATAAAGCGCATGAGAAAACGAACCCTTCTTCTATTGCTTACCGCTGCGGGGGTGGCGGGAATTGCTGCGTTCGGATTGGTATCCATCCGGCGCGGCTTCAGCGCCCGCGACAATCCATCATGGGTAGAAACAATTGTCGCGAGAACAACCCGCAGCGTGGCCGTACCTGCGGGAGCAAAACGGCTGAAAAATCCGATTCCGAATACTCCTGACAACCTCGCAGAAGCACGTGCACATTTTGCTGACCACTGTGCTACCTGCCACGCCAATAACGGAAGTGGAGATACCGAGATTGGAAAAAATCTGTATCCGAAAGCTCCTGACATGAGGTTACCGCAGACGCAGCATCTAACCGATGGGGAGCTTTACTACACCATCCACAATGGTATCCGGCTCACCGGAATGCCTGCGTGGGGCACAGCCGAGAAAGACGAGGGCAGCTGGAAGCTGGTGTTTTTCATACGGCATCTGCCTAAGCTCACGCCAGCAGAGGAACGTGAAATGGAAGAGCTCAATCCGAAGGGTCCAGGAGAGAAACAGGAGGAATTGAAAGAAGAGCAATTCTTGAATGAAGGACAATCTGGCAGTCAGGCACCCAAACCGCGAAAACAGCATAATCACTGAGGAGAGAAACGATGAAACGCACTGTCGCAGTCGTTAGTTTGTTGTTTGCATTGTCCGTGATGGCACTTGCCCATGGAAAAGAAAAGCATGTCATGGGCACGGTCACCAGCATTTCCGATAGTTCCATTACCGTTGAAACCAAGGACAAAACATCTGTAACCGTAGATGTGAGTGACAAGACCAAGTTTGAAGAGAGCGGTTCAGCGGCGACCTTGAAGGATCTGAAAGTAGGCGACAGAGTAGTAGTTCATGCAGATGTTTCGGGCGGCAAGCTGGTCGCAAACGAAATCCACTTCGGCGCCATGAAAGGCAAGAAGTCCATGGAAGGGATGAAGGGAATGGAAGGGATGGAGCATAAGTAACTTTCCATTCTGATGCGAGCGAGTGGGTGGTGTCCGAGAAGGTTCGTTCAACCGCTCACGTTCGACCAGTAATCGCGCAAGGAGATCCTCAAATGATCAGCCGTTATCGCGAAGTTGTTTTTGGTGTCGTCATCGGCTTGGTAGCGAGTGTGATTGATGTAATCATGCATGCTCGCGTGCAAGGTCGCACCTTCGTGGAAGAATTGATGCATCCTGAGATAGAAATGTTCTTCTACCGACTCTTGTTCCTTGCCTTCGGATTCGCGCTCGGATTGATTCTTTGGAAGAAGAACCAGCATGAACGAGAAACACGCCATTTGGCGGAGGCTCTGGATAAGCTTGGGCGAGAAATCACCGGACCAGCCATGATTATTCATACTCAGACACAGCTGCTACTCACACGCACGCATCCCGCGCTTCCCACGGAAGCGGAAGCGGCAGTGCGTGCAATTTATGAGCAATCGACACGACTTCAATCGCTAGTGAGCCGAACCGCAGTCCACCGATAACTGATGAGATGTGTTTTCCTTAGCTTCTCGACAGGCAGACCTATGGAGACTTGCAAAAAGATGGAGAACAGTATGAAAAGGAGCCTCGGCCTAACAGTCCTGCTTTGTTCTATCTGTTTCACAGCATTCGCTCAAACGGATTCTGATGAAACCCAAGTACGCAAACTGATCAACGAATTCGAGGCTGCTTTGGCGCAAAAGGATATTGCGAAAATTGAAAGTTTTGTGTCAATGCAGATTGTCGTCTTCGAAAATGGGTATCGAAATGACGGCTGGCAGGACTTTCGGGACAACCACTTGATCCCGGAGTTCAAGCATGCAGTCTCTCAATACTCAACCACTCTCATAAAAGTGGATGTGAGTCCATCGATGGCGTGGGATACTCCAGCATGAAACGAGTGCAACCGCCAAAGAAAGATGGTCAGCCGGATGTGTGGACAAGTTACATCCTCCGAAAGGAAAACGTTAAGTGGAGAATCGTTGCTCTGAGTTGGAGCGTTAGGCGCACAAGTGAGTAGTTGCACAAGGCCCCGAAGTACACACAGCCAGTAATCCCTCAGCGAGATTTCGGTGATAAGGATCAACTTGAACCCGCGTCCGCATCTCGGTGCAGTACCAGTCAATTGGTACGGACTGAACTGGGTGTTGGCTTTCATTGTCGGTTTCATCTTAGTCCGGCGATGGTCAGACCAGTGGCCGGAATGTCCTTCAGAAAACCGGATCTACGTGGAAGGTGGCTTTTCTGGACTGGAGTGTAAGGCGGCTTGTTTCGGCTGACTAGCGGTATCGCAGCGGGAGTCGCCTTCTAGGAATTTCGCAAGGTGGAATGGTGATGAATCTAGTACGAATACTTGCAGGCAATCCGAACAGCGTTCGGGTTACTCGTTTCGGAGTTCTAAATGGACCACAAGATACACCAAGTCCGCAGACAGGCGGCCGATCTACACGCCGGTCACAAGATGTCGGAGGCCTCCGGTAGCCATGATCGTCACGCCGGACACTCCGTCGCCATGTTTCGCGACAAGTTTTGGTTGAGCTTCGCTCTCACAATTCCAGTGATCTTCTGGTCGACCGATGTCCAACACTGGCTTGGGTACAGAGCTCCTTCCTTTCCCGGCTCGAACTTAATCGCGCCAATCCTCGGAACGGTGGTCTTCATTTACGGTGGCCTCGTTTTCATCCGTGGTGCATGGAGCGAGCTGGCGGACCACAAGCCCGGCATGATGACCCTCATCAGCCTGGCAATCACAGTTGCCTTTGGAACGTCGCTCGCCGCAACATTCGGCCTTTTCGAGATCGAAGTCTGGTGGGAACTGGCATCTCTGATTACGATTATGATCCTTGGCCACTGGCTGGAAATGCGAGCTACTTCCAGACACTGCCGAACGTGTAAGCGGTGTGGAGGTTGAGACGGTTCCAATCTCTGAGTTGCACGTGGGCGACATTGTGCTGGTTCGGCCCGGAACCCGCGTTCCGGCGGATGGCATAGTCATCGAGGGCAATGCCGATGTTGACGAGTCGATGATTACCGGCGAGTCCCGGACGGTCTCAAAGGGACCAGGTGCCGCTGTCATCGCGGGAACGGTCGCGAGTGGTGGAAGCCTTCGAGTCCGAGTCACGGCAGTCGGGGAGCAGACCGCTCTGTCCGGCATCATGCGGCTCGTTGCTGCTGCGCAAGCTTCTGGGTCTCGGACGCAAGCGCTCGCCGATCGTGCCGCGGCAATCCTTTTCTACGTGGCAGTCGCGTCTGGCGCGATCACGCTCACCTACTGGTGGTTTTCGGGAGACAAAGAACACGCTCTGATCAGGACGGCAACCGTTCTCATCATTGCTTGCCCGCACGCCTTGGGACTGGCGATTCCACTTGTGATTGCAATCTCGACATCGCTCGGGGCTCAGAACGGTCTCCTCGTCAAGGACCGACTCGCACTCGAACGCGCCCGCAATTTGGACATGGTGATTTTTGATAAGACCGGAACGCTCACACGCGGGTCACCGGCAGTGTCGGGAGTCGCGGCTGGGCCCGGCACCAACGAGAATGATTTGCTTGCCCACGCTGCCGCTGTCGAAGCCAACTCCGAACACCCGCTCGCTAAAGCAATCGTGACCGAAGCCAAGCGCCGAAAAGTGTCCACGTTGCAAGCTGCCGACTTCGAAGCGCTGCCCGGTCGAGGGGGCAAGGCACTCGTAAACGGCAAGACAATTGTAGTGGGCGGGCCCCGTCTGTTGACTGAGTCCAAGGTAGTAGTGCCGCCAGAGGTTCAAAAGTGGACGACAGCCTGGGCGGCCGACGGAAAGACGGTTCTGTATGTCGTCGCCGAAGGCCGGCTGCTCGGCGCTTTAGCCGTCGAAGATGAGATTCGGCCTGAATCAAAGGAGGCGGTAACGGAGCTTCATCAGCTTGGCATCAGGGTGGCGATGATCACTGGAGACTCGAAGACCGTTGCCGATTCGGTGGCCCGACACATCGGCATAGATGAGGTCGCAGCCGAGGTTCTTCCTGCTGAGAAGGCATCGGCTGTGAAGCGCTTTCAGGCCGGCGGCAAGAAGGTCGCCATGGTTGGGGATGGCGTGAACGACGCGCCAGCGCTGGCGACCGCAGATGTCGGAATCGCGATTGGCGCGGGAACCGATGTGGCGATTGAGTCAGCTGGAATCGTGCTTGTGCGTAGCGATCCGCGCGATGTTGTGGGGGCGATCAAGCTATCTCGGGCTAGCTATCGAAAGATGATTCAAAATCTCATTTGGGCGACCGCCTATAACGTTGTCGCTATCCCGGTCGCAGGAGGTCTTTTCGTCCGCAAGGGAATTGACCTGCCGATGAGTGTGGGTGCAGTCGCAATGAGCCTCTCCACCATCATCGTGGCCGCGAACGCCCAGTTGCTTCGCCGGCTGAAACTGCGGCCGCGCGGTCCCGTAAAAAAGAGAAATCTGTCCGAGATAACTACTAGTTTTTACTTCTGAAATTGATTTTTGTTTTTTCTATACATCAAGCCGGCAGCCCAATTGTTTGAGAATCTACGGGTCGGAACGGTTTCTTTTCGGCATCGCTCGAATGTTCAGCGTTCAGCCGTCGCGAGTATGAGTTGTGCTGGTACGGAAATCGTATGGCTGCTTTGAAACCGAGCCAGTGCGATGTGAACGGCATCATCGATCTGGGGCCGCATGGCTTGAGGAATCTGTCGTATGAGCGGATGAAACAGCGTGCTCGCTTCCTGGAAATACTGCCACAGCCGCTGCGGCGAACCACACCAGATCCTTGAAAGTGCTAGGTGCTGCTCCTGGACGTTGCGGAATCCGGCTGAGCGCAGTGCCTCTGCAATAGATCCGCACTTCGCAAACCTAAACATTGTCCGCGCCTGCTCCGGGATAGTTGTCCCCGG
This sequence comes from Acidobacteriales bacterium 13_1_40CM_3_55_5, assembly GCA_001918935.1. Taxonomy (GTDB): domain Bacteria; phylum Acidobacteriota; class Terriglobia; order Terriglobales; family Acidobacteriaceae; genus 40CM-3-55-5. The sequence goes on from MNGW01000031.1 coordinate 8,105, forward strand.
AACCAGTCGCAAAATTTCCCCCACGGTGCTGAGAAACAAAGGTTGCTCGAACGGACCCCATACCAAAAACACAGCCCGGCCACCCGGTTTGAGCACACTCAATATTTCTATAAGTGCCCTTTGTACGTCCGCGAAGAACATAATCCCGCACCGGCAGGTTACGCGATCGAAGCAGGAATCGGAAAAGGGCAATGCATGGACGTCAGCTTGGACGAATCTTAGTTTGGAAGCCAAGCCCGTCTCATCGACGTGGCGCTTCGCCAGAAGTAGGCTGGGGAGCGAGGTATCCAGCGCGAGCACGCTGCCCGTGCTTAGGTGCCGAGCGATAGAGAGCGACGGGTCACCGGAACCAGCGGCGACGTCGAGCACAAAAGAGCTCGGAGATAGATCGGCGGAATCGAGCAGTGCCTCGGTCAGGGCTGAGCCCCACCCAGCAGCGGCAGAACGCCATTGTTCAGCCGTACGTACATTAGCGGCGCTATCCCAAGGATCGCAGTCGAGCACTCCAGAATTTTAAACCTCAAATTGCCTGCCACAATCCAGCCAACCAGGAACAGAAATCTTAGGTTTCGACTCGCAGCTTAATTGGAGGGCCAATTTCAGCGTATCCAGAACGTGTCGGAGCGGCCATCCGTGCAGATAAGGTTCCGCCCAGTGTAGACGGGCTATTTGCGACTGGTTGTCGGGGTTCTTCTATTGCTTCTTTGCTTTTCCCGGCTTAGCACCATGTCGCGGATCGTCTGCCGGATTCACGTACTTAATCTCCCACGGGCCAGTGCCGTGTAACTGGATCACCGTTTCGCCCTTGGCCATCGCGTAGTGATGCACCGTAGGCTCAAGGTATGCGAAGCTTCCAGGGGCAAATTCGTTCATCTTTTCTGCATCGAAGCTGTCACCCATTCCTACCTTAAATGCTCCCGAGATCACCGTCACGTGCTCGCGACGAAGATGGTGGTGCGGCGGGATCTTGTATCCATCCAGCATCTTCAAACGCATGGTGTAGGGTCCCGGCCGCATTGGATTGCCTTCGAGGACGGAAAATTCAGCGCCGGGAGGTAGTGCATCCGGTGCCGGACCCCAGTGGATCGCATCCGGTGTGTAAGTTTTTACATGCTCAGCTGATTTCTGCGCGACAAGACTCAAGGCGGCAATTAACAAGAGCAGCATTGTTCCAATTGGTCTCATGGTCCAACCTCCGAGCTATTGTAAAGCTAAGAAGAATAGAACAGGAAGAAGCGCTAGAGCCGCTTTGCCCGATTGGGCTGAAGTATAGGCGACCCCCTGTTCCCTTTAGGGGCCTTAGCGCCTCAGGAACGGCCTATTTGAGAGAACGGCGATCTCTTTAGCGCGCGCCAAAACGTGGGCGAGGAGAGCCGCCGTCGCGAGCTACGTCGGGGTCGCCGGCGCGCTTAGCGCTGCTCAGACAGGCGCTTCGACAACTCCAGCGATACTTTCCACACCGGCCCATCAAAGAATGTCGGTGCAGCATCAGTCCACCGGACGCCAGCCGGATACAAGGCAACCATATCCCACAGAATGCCTGAATTTTCGCAGCAGTGTGGGGTCGCGCCATGAAGCTGATTCTTTAGCTCACCTGCAACCAAGTGGTTCTTGTCCCAAAATTGAGCGGCACGTACGTCATGAACACGTCCGAG
>MNGW01000027.1 GCA_001918935.1 Acidobacteriales bacterium 13_1_40CM_3_55_5
CACGGTGGCAACCTTGAGTGTCAGATTCAGCGAGAGTTCCTGGCCAACCTCCAGACGCAAACCCCGGTTCAGCGTGGCGAAGTGGGCCGCTTGCACTTCGAGGGTATAGTCGCCTGGCATTAAGCCTGGCACCTGGAAGATCCCCTGCTCATTGCTGCCGACGTGGCGTTCGGCGCCCGTGTTCGACGCGATAAGCCGGACAGTCGCGCCCGTAAAAGGATGGCCTTGCGGATCCATTATCGTCCCACTCAATACCGCATAGTTGCTCTGGGCAAGAGCTGTCAGGGAAAACAAGAAAACACAGAACAGCAACGTCTTGACCAAGACCTACCTCCGCAAATTTCCATGGACTAGAAGTTTGAATTGCAGCTTCGTCGTTGGGATTGAAGCGTGACCTTAGGAGAACGGCAATAGTAGAAAAATGCTAGGGAGGTGGATTTGAAAGGGCACGGCTTCAGCCGTGCGGAAAGAACTTCAACGATTGGGGCTTTAGCCCGGGGTTTGAGCCGGCTGCCTCGAAACTCCACCCAGTAGCATCCGCCAACGCGGGTGAACGGATAGGAGTAAAATATTCTCCTTCAACAACGGCAACCTCTATTCATCCACGGAGGTGGTTGTGATGCTCTCCTTCATCGTGAACAAGCAGCGCGTAAATCTGGACGTGGATCCTTCCACTCCTTTGCTCTGGGTTCTGCGCGAAAACCTCGGTCTCACCGGAACTAAATATGGTTGCGGCATGGCTCAGTGCGGGGCGTGTACCGTGCACCTCAATGGCGAGGCGGTGCGGTCCTGCGTAGCACCGGTATCGAGGGCCGCAGGCAAGGAAGTGACAACCATCGAAGGTCTCTCTCCCGACTTGAGCCATCCATTGCAGCGCGCCTGGATCGCGGAAGACGTGCCCCAGTGCGGCTACTGTCAGTCGGGTCAACTGATGAGTGCAGCCGTGTTGCTGCGCGAAAAGCCACAACCTACGGATGAGGACATCGACGAGGCGATGACGGGAAATATCTGCCGTTGCGGCACCTATCCCCGTATTCGCAAGGCGATTCACCGCGCCGCCGGCATGATGACGAAAGGAGAAGCCCGATGAGCGCTCCCCAGATAGAACGTCGTGAATTCCTGAAGTTCTCGCTGGCCGCCGGTGGCGGTTTGCTGATCGGCTTTTCACTTCCCGGGGCAGACATGTTCGCGACTGCGCAAGCTCAATCCACAACTGTCTTCATGCCCAACGCGTTCCTGCGAATCGGGACGGATGATCGAGTCACCGTCATCGTCAATCACTCGGAAATGGGCCAGGGTGTCTATACCGCATTGCCGATGCTGCTTGCCGAAGAACTCGATGCGGACTGGAACAAAATCGGGTTCGAATCCGCGCCCGTCGACCCGAAGTACAACCATCCCGTCTTCGGTATGCAAATTACAGGCGGGAGCTCCAGCGTATGGTCCGCCTTCGAGCAATACCGCAAAGCCGGTGCGGCCGCGCGCGGCATGCTGATCGCTGCCGCAGCGCAACAATGGAACGTGAATCCCGCGACGCTGCGAACCGACTCCGGAGCCGTATTCGACGGCACAAATCGCAAGCTGACTTATGGCCAACTGGCCGAAGCTGCAGCGAAATTGACCCCGCCCGCTGAAGTGACGCTGAAAGATCCCAAGACATTCAAGCTGATCGGCAAGCCGGTGAAACGGCTTGATACCTCAGAGAAGATAAATGGTAAAGCCGTCTTCGGACTCGACGTCAAAATGCCGGGCATGCTGACGGCAGTGGTCGCCCGCCCTCCGATTTTTGGCGCAACCATGAAGAGTTTCGACGATTCCCGCGCCCGCACCATGCCCGGCGTTCGCAAGATCGCTGCGGTGCCGTCCGGCGTCGCCGTCATCGCGGATTCTTTCTGGCAGGCAAAAATGGCGCGAGAAGCCCTTCACGTCGATTGGGACGACAGTGCGATGCGCACCTTCAGCACCAATCAAATGATGCAGCAATTTCGCGAGCAGGCAAAGTCGCCCGGTACAAACGTGCGTCGCGAAGGCGATCCCGACGCAGCCTTCGCCCAAGCGGCAAAAAAGATCGAAGCTGTTTATGAGGTCCCTTATCTCCCGCATGCCATGATGGAACCTTTGAACTGCGCGGTCGATTTGCGCGCCGACACTTGCGAGATCTGGACCGGAACTCAGTTCCAAACCGTGGATCGTGCGAATGCAGCCAAGATTGCCGGCCTGCCGCCCGAAAGAGTGCAAATCCACACGACTTACTTGGGCGGCGGCTTCGGCCGTCGTGCCAACCCGCAGTCCGATTTCGTAGTCGAAGCCGTTCATGTAGCAAAAGTAGCCGGTGCCCCGGTGAAAGTCGTCTGGACGCGCGAAGACGATATGCAAGGTGGCTGGTATCGCCCCGCGTTTCTGCACGCCATCGCCGGCAGCATTGATTCCAACGGAAATCCGGTGAGCTGGAGATCGCGTCTCGTAGGTCAATCGATTTTTGCGGGAACAATGTTCGAAGCCATGATGAAAGGGAAGGAGTACGATCCCGCATCCGTCGAGGGAGTTGACGATCTCCCCTACGCCATCCCGAATCTAGCCGTCGAGTCTCATAAGGCTGACGTCAAAGTTCCGGTTCAGTGGTGGCGCTCTGTGGGGCACTCCCATACCGGCTTCGCGACCGAATGCTTTATTGACGAACTAGCGGTCCTCGCCCAGAAGGATCCTTATCAGTTCCGGCGTGCTTTACTGCCCAAACATCCTCGACATCTTGCCGTTCTCGACCTCGCTGCTCAAAAAGCTGGATGGGGTAAGCCGCTGCCGAAAGGCCGCGCCCGGGGGATAGCTGTGCACTTCGCCTTTGAAAGCTATAACGCGCAAGTGGCGGAAGTCTCGGTCGACGACGGAAAAATCCGCGTGCATCGAATTGTGAGCGCGGTGGATTGTGGACGTTACGTCAACCCAGGCATCATCGCCGCTCAACTGGAAGGCGGCGCAATCTTCGGCGCATCGGCCGCACTCTTTCAAGAGTTCACATTTGAGAATGGCCGCTTGCAGCAGACAAATTTCCACACTTTCCCAATGATGCGCATGAATGAATGTCCAGAAATAGAAACTCACATCGTCGAGAACAATGAAAAGTCCGGCGGGATTGGCGAGCCCGGCGTCCCCTGCACCGCCCCTGCGATCGCGAACGCGGTTTTCGCCGCCACCGGAAAGCGTATCCGCAAACTGCCCATCCGCATGACGGAGGCCGTATGAAGCCATTGCGAGCGTCATTCCGATTCCTTGCGGTCGGCATAGCGGTCCTGATCTTCGCCGCAGCGATCTCGTTCTCAGTTTCAATCAGCGCGGCGGAAAAGCCCTCCGCTGAGACGACCGCTTTTGCAGCTCCATCGACAGGAGACGGAGCACTATTCACCGCCTTCGTCTCCGTCTTACGCCATCCCCGCTGCATGAATTGTCATTCGCGCGGCGACTTCCCTCGACAAGGCGATGATGGCCATCCCCACGCGATGAACGTGCGGCGCGGCCCGGAAGGCCACGGCGTAACCGCAGAAAAGTGCAGCACCTGCCATCAGGATCACAATCTCGGCGCACACTTGCCTCCCGGAGCGCCAAATTGGGCCCTCCCGCCACCCGCCACTCCCATGATCTGGCAGGGCCTGACCGACGCGCAGATCTGCCGGTCCATCAAAGATCCAAAGCAAAACAAGAATCGCAACCTCGACCAACTGGTGGAACACCTCACGGAAGACAAACTAGTGATGTGGGGTTGGAACCCTGGCGAAGGCCGGACTCCTATTCCCATGCCGCACGAAGAATTTGCGGCGAAGGTAAAACAATGGCAAGCCGCCGGAGCCACCTGCCCGACGGAGACCGGTAAGCGGGCAAAGCTGGATGTGCCAGGACAGTGAACTCCGGCTAATTCTCAGTGGGCATACTTGACCGAACAGCCGTATGGACGACTCGTCGGCATACCCACTGGTTTGCCAGCGGCAGCTTCCTCCAGCGCCTGAGAGACGTAGTTTTTTGCTCCTGCGATGTCGGCCTGCTCAGTTGTCGCTTTGTCGTCAATGGCCCCGTCGTAGATCAGCACACCCGCGGGATTGATGATAAACATGTGCGGAGTGGTCTTCGCAGAATAGAGTCGTCCCACCTCTCCTTGAGGATCGAGTAGCGCCGCCGTGGGCGAAGCGTTCATCTGCTTCAGGTACTCATTCTCCTGCTGGGCAGTGACGTATCCCTGCTGGCCCGGCGCGGAAGAGATAACCGTAAACCAGACCACGCCCTTGCTTGTCCAGTCTTTCTGCAGGCGCTGCATGTTGCCGCTTTCGTAATGTTTCCGGGTATAGGGACAGCCGTTGTTGTGCCATTCAAGCACCACGAATTTTCCATGCTCGCTGGAGAGCTTGTGCATCTGGCCATTGCTGTCGGTGGCTTGAAAGTCCGGTGCAGGCTCGCCTACCTTCACCGCGTATGCAGAGGAAATCAATAAGAGTGTGACCATCAGACCGTGTATCAGGTTCCGATTCATGTGTCCTCCATTAATGTCTTGTTTGCGTGTAGTCTCTGCCACTTTGTAATACGGGAACGTCTAACAGATATCCCCCGCCTGGACTAATAACAATGACGCCTTTTAGACGCGAAGCAGGCTTCAACAGGTGCTTCGATTTTTTCAGATGCAGACGGATGCCACCAGGAATCGCGGTCGCTTCCTGCGGGGCGGCATTTTCGATTTGTTCCGCTTCCAAGGGAAAGAATTCAGGCTCTTTGTCCAACTTTCCGATCCTTAGATTCAACAGAAACTCGTCTCCTCTCGAGGTGGCCGAGATCCTCCAGCTAGGTGGCACTGGTCGAGGGAGCCTCGAACGGGTGGCCTCAAACAGTTCGCGCGACTCCGACGCAGCATGAGTCTGAACGGGGAGCGACAACTCAAGCTCCTTCCGTCCAGGAATACAGACCTCGCGACACACAAGATAGCGCACCAGCGCGCCAATCTTCTGTGTTTGCCCTTCCTTTAATCCCGCCGGCGGCCGAACCGGAACCATTAGCAAAACCTGATGCTGATAGCCGTAGTCTGCAAAAGGAGGTGTGGAAAGGCGCTCGGGGTAGGGCCATTGAATCGCTCCTGCTTCATACCCCGCCGGCAGGTGCCAGTCGATACGAGCCGCTTCACCGGAGTCTCCAGGATTAGTCCAGTAAGTGTGCCACCCGTCCTGCAAATCAATGCGGATGCCAAACCAGAGTTCCTTGCCGGGCACAACTGCGTTCTGTTCTGAAATCAGCTCCAGCTGTACGTGTTCGTCGGCAGGGTTTTTCGGAAAGCCAAATACCGGTATTACGAGCCAAACGGCGCATGCAAAGAAGACACCGGGCCAACGAATGCAGGAGCGATTCAACATTTGGATCTCTTTGGAATTGGATGCTCAGATATGCGAGGACGTCTTTAAGGTGCTGTCAGGCTGCCACAAAAATGACGGGCTTTGAGGCATGCTCTACCTCACCGATTTCGACGGCTTCGATGCTCGCAGCATGCAGCGCATGAACAAGGTCGAGTGATGCTTCTGGCGCGATCGAAACCAATAGTCCTCCAGCCGTCTGCGGATCGAACAGTAGCGTTTTGAGATCATCGGGAATTCCCTTTTCGTATCCCACCACGCACTCCGCGAAATCGCGGTTAGCTTTCAGGCCTCCAGGAATGTGTCCCGCGCGAATACAATCCAGCGCGCCTTCGAGTACCGGAATGCTGCTGGCACGCAGGCGTAGAGCGACATTTGAAGCGAGGGCCATTTCGCGGGCGTGACCAATCAAGCCGAAGCCGCTTACATCAGTCATCGCGTGGACGCGAGATGGGTCGTTGGAAGATGGATCGTTGGTCGTTCGTTGTTGGTCGTCGGTTGCTGAACGGCTTTCCAGGTTATTGATAACGATCTCTGCGGCCGTCTTGTTCAGCGTCGTCATGGAAGCGACTGCGGCGTCGATCCAGGACTGCTTTGCGACTCCCTTTTTAATCGCGGTGGAAATCACACCGGTGCCGAGAGCCTTAGTCAGCAGCAGTCGATTGCCCGGTTTCGCGCCTGCGTTGGTAAGCACCTGGCTGGGATGGATAAGACCGGTGACGGAATATCCAAACTTGGTTTCCTCATCACGAATGCTATGGCCGCCCACGACCGTGCACTTTGCTTCCATCATTTTCGAAAGGCCGCCGGCGAGAATGCGTTCCAGAATATCGAGGTCGCCTTTCTCCGGGAAACAAACCAGCGCCAGGGCAGTCAAGGGACGCCCACCCATAGCGTAAACATCGCTTAGTGCGTTGGTGGCGGCAATCTGGCCGAAGGTGTAGGGATCGTCGACGATGGGCGTGAAGAAATCAACGGTCTGCACCAGCGCGGTCGCGGGTCCGATTTGATACACCCCGGCGTCGTCGGCCCGGTCGAAACCGACAAGAACGTTGGGGTCATGTTGCCGGGCTAATTTCCCAAGCACTGTGTCCAGCGCCGCCGGACTCAGCTTGGACGCTCAACCCGCGGCTTTAACTGATTCCGTCAGCCGGAATGGCTTTGTTTCGGACATCCGGCAATTGTAATGGAATTACGATTTTCGATTGACGATTGCAGAGCGAGACGTTCAGGTCGACTACTTCAGTGAAACATCCATTACGCGCAATTCAGGAAATTCATGGTTCCATTCCTCGGTAACATGCTCGAAGGTGAGGCGGAATGGTTTGCTCTGGCCGGGCGCCAGCGGCGATGTGCTGAGATCGACCGCATCGGGATAAGGGCCGCCAGTCTGCAGAACATGAAGCGGAACATCTTCCGCCTGTGCGATCTGTCCAAGAGAGTCCTTGAAAACGACATGGACTGCAACGTGAGTGACGATCTTATCACCGGTGTTGGTGACCATACCATCGAGATAAGTTACGGTTGCGCCGACGAAGTTCTCTGCCGCGCTCATTTTCAAATCAGAGATTTTAAGGTTAGCAGCGTACGGATGTGGAGCTGCGCTACCTTTCGATTGTCCTCGGGAAAACAACGCGATGATTCCCACGATCACAATCACCAGCACCATCCCCACCAAAATGGGGATCCGATTCGAATCGCGCTGTTGTATTGAAGGAGAAGGCTCGATGAAGCCGCCCATGGTGGGATTGTAGATTGTCAGTTTCCGATTGTCGATTTATGCAGAACTTACTCGCCGCCGACGGTCAGGCCATCAATTCGGATGGTAGGGCAAGCGACTGCGCCGCGAAATTCTAGATCGTTACCGATTTCGGAAATATTGAAGAAGATTTCTTTCAAGTTACCTGCCACCGTGATTTCTTCTACTGGGTAAGCGAGTTCACCGCCGGAAATCCAGAGACCGGAAGCGCCACGGGAGTAGTCGCCAGTCACCAGGTTTACGCCATGGCCGAGAAACTCGGTGACGTACAAGCCTTCGGGAATCCCTGCAATGATCGCTTGCGGCGTTTTCGTTCCGGGTTGCAAAAAGTAATTGCCCGGCCCGATGCCCGGAGTTCCAGCCAAACCTCGCGAAGCGTTGGCTGTGGTCTGGAGGCCGAGTTTCCTGGCGCTATATGAATTCAAGAGATACGACTTGAGCACGCCATTCTCAATGACCACAGTGCGACGGGTTGGTACGCCCTCGCCATCGAACGGACTTGTACCGAAACCGCCAGGCATGGTCCCGTCATCGATCACGTTCACTGAGTCGCCGGCAATCTTCTGTCCTAACTTGCCGGCCAGGAAAGAAGCGCCGCGATAGACCGAGTCTCCATTCACTCCCTCGAAAATGTGGTCGAGGATAGAGTTGGCAACCATAGGATCGAAGACTACGGGGACGTGAGCAGTTTTCACTTTGCGCGCGCCTAGCCGGCGTAACGTGCGCTGGGCAGCTATCGTCCCGACCTTTTCTGGAGATTCCAAGCGGCTCAGACTTCGTGCCACGGAAAACCAGTAATCGCGCTGCATGGCGCCGCTCTCGGTTTGCGCAATGGGCACGGCGGCAATCGAGCAATAAGAACGCCGGTATTCGCCTACGAAACCATGTGAGTTGGCGAGGATCTTGTGACCGGTGGCAGCATCGAACGAGCCCCCTTCGGAATTCTTAATGCGCGGATCGTAATCGAGTGCGGCTTTTTCTGTTCGCCGCGCGTAGCTGATGCGTTCTGTTCCCGGCAGGGAATAGACATCTGGAAAGTAAAGATCAAGATCGCCTGGTAGAGCGCCGAACTGCGATGGGTCGGGTATTCCGGCGTAAGGATCTTCGGACGTAATCTTTGCCAGTTCCAGGGCGGAACTCAGCATGCGATCGATGCCTGCGCGAGAGAAGTCACTCGAATACGTGCTGGCCGCACGCTTACCGTAAAAAACTCGAACGCCAACGGCCTTGGAGCCTGATTCTTTCAGCGTCTCGACTTGTCCAAGCCGCACGAGGGTTGAAAACTCGTCGTCTTCGCGGATCACACACTCCGCCGCGGTAGCGCCCCCGGACATGGCGCGGCGGACGATATCCTGAGCAAGATCTTTTAAGTCAGTAGCGAGTTTCGGGTTTCCGGTTTCCAGTTGGGCGGTAGACATAGAAGAACATTTTTGATTGTTGATTGCGGATTTCGGACTATTGCATGAAGCTGCCTACATCCTTTTTCGCCGTGCCGCCTACGGTGAGACGATCAATTTTGATGGTCGGAATTCCAACTCCGACCGGGACCGCTTGACCGTCCTTGCCGCAGGTGCCTACACCTTCATCGAGTTTCAGGTCATTACCTACCATGGAGACCCGAGTCAGCACGTCCGGGCCGTTGCCGATCAGTGTTGCGCCCTTGATTGGTGCGGTAATTTGGCCGTCTTCGATGAGATACGCTTCGGACGCTGAAAAAACGAATTTGCCGTTAGTGATGTCGACCTGGCCGCCGCCGAAATTCACGGCATAGACACCGCGCTTGACTGAATGGATGATGTCCTGCGGATCCTCCTCGCCAGCAAGCATGTAGGTGTTGGTCATGCGCGGCATGGGAATGTGCTCATAACTTTCGCGACGTCCGTTACCGGTGTCGGCGACTCCCATTAGGCGGGCGGAAAGCTTGTCGCTCAGATAACCTTTTAGTATTCCTTTTTCAATGAGCATCGTGTTCTGCGTGGGCTGACCTTCGTCATCTACATTGAGCGAACCGCGACGCCAAGGCATGGTCCCATTGTCGACCACGGTGCACTTTTCACTGGCAACACGTTTGCCTATCAGTCCTGTGAATGCAGAAGTCTGCTTGCGGTTGAAATCAGCTTCGAGGCCGTGGCCGATAGCTTCATGCAGAAGCACACCTGGCCAGCCGGGGCCGAGTACGACTTCCATTTCCCCAGCGGGGGCTTCGCGGGCATCGAGCTGAAGGATTGCCTGGCGAGCTGATTCATTGGCGAAGTATTCTGGCGTCTTCTCGCCGAAGAAGAAATCCAGAGCAACGCGTCCACCACCACCAGAACTGCCGCGAGCAGAACTAGCGTCTGTCTTCGCGATGCAGGAGACGTTCATACGCGCGAGCGGTTGCGAATCTTCCGCGAAAGTACCGTCAGAAGCAACTACGAGAATGTGGCGCAATTCGTCGGCATAACTGGCACGAACTTCCTTAATACGTCGATCGTAGGCCCGAGCTGCGCTGTCAGCGCGCATCACAAGTTCGACCTTGGCGGTAATCTCGGCATCCACGGAGGGAAGCGTTACGGGATACAAACTGCGCGCAGGTTTTTCCTGAAAGCCTACCGTCGGAGTCTTAGCCGGGCCGCTGGCAATGAGAGCGGCGGTGTGAGCAGCGTGCAAAATGCGCTCCGGCGAAAGATCGTCGGTGTAGGCATAGCCGGTGCGCTCGCCCGCAATGACACGAACACCGCATCCAGCGGAGATTCCCTGGGAAGCGGACTTCACCATGGATTCGTCGACCATCAACGAAGTGGAAGATAAATATTCGAAGTAAAGGTCGGCATAATCGCCGCCCGCCGAAAGGGCAGCCGCTAAATAGCGTTCGAGGTCGCGTTCGTTCAGGCCGTAATGCTGGAAAAAGAACCTATTTCTGTCCACGTTTATTAGATGTCACTCGAGCAGAAAAAGCTGCTGACCCGATGATTCCATTATCCCACACCAGAGAATGGTCACTCATCACAGACGAATAAATATTCTCCTGCAATAATCGTGATGTGAACCCGGAAACTCTGGTCAGAACAGTCGAAGACTTTCTCGTCGGGGCGCGAAACGCCGTCTTCCATCTCCGGGGAGCGCAATAAGTGCGTGCTGCATCTGTGGTCGTCCGAGCGCGATGTGGTGCGGCGGGTGATCGAAGCGGAAATGAAGAACGAAGTGCTGCGTTTGGAGGTGCAGCGGCTGGGACAGGCGCATCCCAGCAAGTTGGAAATCTGTCGCGAACGCGAACGGCGTACTCCCACTGCGAAGCGGGCTGCGCGATTGCCATACGCGCGAGTATTGCAACGCGTACTGGAGAAAAACCTTCGCGGCTATACCGTGGCGAAGCTCACCACTGCAATGGATTTGGAGCGTTCCTTTGGTCCCATCTACACACGCGGACTTTTACGACAGGGCCAGTCTGCCATTGCCGTGCTGGGCGTGAACCTCGAGGAGACCCAGGCTTCCATTGATGCGGCGTTGACCTTCGGCATTTTGTGGCTGGATTCTTGCCGCCAGGAACAGGCGGGGAAGCTGGTTGTCGAGGGACTGAGTCTCTTTG
>MNGW01000101.1 GCA_001918935.1 Acidobacteriales bacterium 13_1_40CM_3_55_5
CTGGAACCGCCCCACTACCTAAAGACACGAACCAATGCCGGGATGCTGCCGTGTGTCTTGCCTCCCACCTTTGCTAACAGCAAAGATGGGGCACCCTCAGTTGAGATACTGCGGGCCGAGAGTTGGGGCAGCCGCCGGGATTGGGTGGACCAATCCGGCCGAACTAGACGTAGAAGCAATTGCGTATCCTCGCAGAAAGGGATTCCCTCGTGAAAAAGATCTTTGCTCCGCTGCAAGCGATTCTTTTTACAGCTCTGCTTGCTGCAACCCCTGGCTCATGTCCATGCTCAGGCTGCGCCTGCACCCGGCCCGCTGTTTCAAACGATCCGGTCGTTGGATGCCAAACTTTTCGATGCCTACAACCATTGCGATCTGGAGAAATTCGGATCGCTGTTGGCCGACGATTTGGAGTTCTATCATGAAGAACAACATCTGTGGCAAGGTGACCAGAGAACTCGTTCCCGGGACGCTTGAGGTATATCCCATTGCCAACTATGGCGCGGTGGAGATCGGGGTTCACCGTTTCCACCATCCCCAGGATACCGAGAATGTCGGCGAGGCGAAGTTCATTCACCTCTGGCAGAACAAAGATGGAGTGTGGAAGATCACTCGTGCCATCAGCTTCGACCATCATGGCTTAGCAAAATGACGTCAAAGGCCGCGGGCGAGGGCGCCCGCGCCACACAACCCAAAGGAGCGTGGAGAAGATGACGGTGAATGTGGTTGAGCCAGATGGGAAATGGATGTATCGAGTGGGTGGTATCTCCGCACTCGTTATAGGTATTGGGTACATCGTCATCTTTCCGCTATTCGCTCGCGTGGGGGGACCTCCGTCGGGTGGTGGGGAGGTTTGGCTCAAGTACCTCGTAGGAAAGACGACGGTTTGGTGGGCTATCCTTGGCCTCTGCGTCCTGACGGACTTTCTCTACGTACCTGTCGCGTTCTCGCTGTACCTTGCGTTGGAACGGGTCAACCGATACGCAATGCTGGTAGCGACGGCATTCGTGGGGCTGTTCGTTGTCTTGGACTTGGCAGTTACATGGACGAATTACGCCTCGCTACTCACGCTCAGCGGTTTACACGCGGCAGCCACGAACGACGTGCAGCGGGCGGGCTACGTCGCGGCTGCGAATTATGCGTCCGCAGTGCTGGCATCGCGCACGGAAGTTTTCTACTCCATAGTTGACTTTTCGCTCGGGATTCTTGTGATCGGTTTCGTGATGCTGAAAGGAAAGGGGATCTTCAGTAAGACCACAGCTTATTTGGGACTGGCCGCGGGCATCTTTGGAATCGTTTCGATATCGGGCGTTTTTGTAACGATAATCATTAATGCTGTGCTAACCACGGTCTGGGTCTGGTTTGTGGGGTACAGACTGTTCAGGCTCGGTCAGAAGTGATTCCGATCGAAGAGCTATGTAGAATCACTGGCGATTCACGGTGACCCTGGAGGAAGCCATGCATATTGACGTGATTGATCCAAAGAAGACATTGAGGGGCGCCTGCGGATCTATTCGGGCCACCGCCTCTGCGGAGTTGCTGGACGGCCGCGAACTGGAAATGATCGGGTGGTAAGCAATATGACGCGCCCTTTGCCCGGTGTCAGCTAATCCTGTGGTTTCAAGTCGCAAGCCTCACGGCAGGGTTGGCAGTAATACAGACCGTCTGAGCAGAGCCGCGGATCAATCTGCCCCTGACAACAGCAGCAATACTTCTCGCATTCGCAGCGCTCTTCGGTCATGTCGCACTGGGCGCACTGAAATTTACTGGTCGTAGCCATGGCCGAACTCTAGCGCGCCTCCGGATGATGCGAAAGTTCCGTTGGTAACCCGCGGGCCGCACCTTCAGCCTAGAGAAATTTTCGCCAGCGAGATTGATCCCGAGACCTGACACTCGTGACACCCGTGACGCTACACCCGAGCTGTTGAACCCGCTCCCACACGCATGTTAGGGTAAAGAGTTTCAGACCAGCGACAGCTCCGATCGAGGGACAATTGCCCGCTGTTCAGGCGACTACGCCAATCATCCGCAAGACTGCTCTCTACAACACCCATCGCCAGATGGGTGCAAAGATGGTCGAATTCAACGGCTGGGAGATGCCGGTCGAATACCCTTCGGTGGGCGGCATCATTGCAGAGCACAACGCCGTCCGCACCGGCGTTGGCATTTTCGACGTCAGCCACATGGGCGATATCCGGGTCGCCGGTTCTGGAGCCCTGGCCGCCGTCCAGCACATCTCGATGAACGATGCATCGCGGCTCGCCATTGGACAGGCGCAGTACTCGGCGCTCCTCTATCCGCAAGGAACCTTTGTGGACGACGTGATCGTCCACCGGCTCGGACAAGACGAATACCTGCTCGTCATCAATGCCGGTACCCGCGAGAAAGATTTCAGTTGGGTGCGCGATCACACCCGCGATTTTGATTGCGAAGTGGAGAATCTTTCGGACGACTTTACCCAGATCGCGATCCAGGGACCAAAGGCCGTAGACCTGTTACAGAAGCTCACGGTCGCCGATCTCTCCGCGGTAAGGTTTTACTGGGTGACGCGCGGCGGCGTTTGCGGACTTAAAAATATCCTAATCGCCCGCACCGGATATACCGGCGAAGATGGATTTGAAATCTACATCCCCTCTGACGAGGACACGAGTGCGATGGTCTGGAACCAGCTCCTCCAGGCCGGCCGGGAATTCGGAGTTATCCCCTGCGGGCTGGGTGCGCGCAACACTCTGCGTCTAGAAGCCAAGCTGGCGCTCTATGGTCATGAGATTTCGGATACCATCAATGTGTGGGAAGCCAGCCTCGACCGTTTCTGTAAGATGGAGAAGCAGGAATTCATCGGTCGCGATGCGCTGGAAAAGGCGAAATCCGGAGGAGTTCGCCGCACTTTGGTCGGTCTGGAGATGATCGAGCGCGGCATCGCCCGCGATGGCTACAGAGTTCTCGATGAAGCTGAAGCGGAGATCGGCTATCTCACTAGCGGCTCCTATGCTCCATTCTTAAAAAAGAATATTGGGTTGGCGTATGTTCCGCCCGGGTTTTCGAACGTTGGAACCGTCATCAACGTGGAAATTCGGAACCAGCCAGTGAAGGCGAAGGTTGTGCCGACACCATTTTATAAACGTCCCAAGAAAGTCTAACCACAGAGATGCCCTATCCCACAGACTTCAAATACACCAAAGAACACGAATGGATAAAAGCCGACGGCAAGAATGCGACTGTCGGTATCACAAATTATGCTCAGGAGTCGCTCGGCGATATCGTCTTTGTCGAGCTGCCGAAGACAGGTTCAGAGATCGTTGCCGGCAAAACTTTCGGCTCAGTCGAGTCCGTGAAGGCCGTTTCTGACCTGTACGCCCCAGCGTCCGGTGTAGTCACCGAAGTAAATAGCGAACTGGCGACCGCGCCGGAGAAGATAAACAAAGACGCACACAGCGCCTGGCTTATCAAAATCACACTCAAGAACCCGGCAGAATTGAATTCACTACTCTCCGCGCAAGACTACGAAAAATTCGTGTCAGAGGAGGCGGGAAAATAAGAATTTCCAATTTCCGATTGCCGATTTGAAATCTGCAACGGCGAAAGGGTTTAAAAATCGGAAATTGGAAATCGGAAATTCGATTCTTGTAGCCGGGCATCTAATGACCCCCATGCGCTATCTACCCAAATCCCCCTCCGACCGCGAAGCCCTACTCAAAGCCATTGGCGCGCGGTCCATCAACGATCTGTTCGCGTCGATTCCAGCCGAATACCGTCTGGAGCGGGATCTCAAAGTTCCACGCCAGATGGCAGAATCCGAGATCGTGGACTGGTTCCGGGAGCGCTCACGCGAGAATGGCGACGGCTACGCCACCTTTCTAGGCGCGGGTGCTTACTATCATGCGGAAATTTCGCAGGGCACATTGCAATCCATCTTCGAATTTCAGACCATGATCTGCGAGCTGACAGGCATGGAAGTGGCCAACGCGTCTATGTATGACGGTTCCACCGCCGCCGCCGAAGCCGTAATGATGGCGGTTCGCCTAACCGGACGTCGCTCCGCCGTTGTGGCAAACAGCTTGCATCCCGAATACCGCGAAGTTCTCGCTACCTACGCGCATCATCAAAGCCTGCCAGTCACCGCAACTTCATTCACCGACACCGCACGCGTGAACCTGAAGGAACTTGAAAAGCTGATCACCCAGGAAACCGCATGTCTCCTGGTTCAATCGCCTAATTTTTTCGGCACCATCGAAGACATCGCCGCCATCGCCGAAATTGCCCACAAACAGGGAGCGATGCTGGTAGTTTCCATCGCGGAAGCAGTTTCTCTGGGCATCGTTGAGCCGCCGCGCCAGGCGGATATCATTGCCATGGAAGCGCAATCTTTCGGCGTGCCTCTTGGATTTGGAGGACCATACTGCGGGGTGATCGCCACTCGCGAGCAGTACGTCCGCCAGATGCCCGGTCGCCTGGTCGGTCAAACCTCCGACAAGAATGGCAAGCGTGGCTTCGTCCTTACTCTCGCAACCCGTGAGCAGCACATTCGTCGCGAGAAAGCGACTTCCAACATCTGCACCAACCAGGCCCTGGTGGCATTGATGGTCAACATTTTTATGACCATCTACGGCAAGGTCGGACTACGCGAGCTGGCCAAACAGAATCTGGCCAAAGCCAATTACGCCGCACAGCAATTCGGCAAGCATGCGAGAGTGCTTTTTCCTGGCGCCCCGAGATTCAATGAATTCGTGGTCCAGACCACCGAAGATCCCTATGCCATCAACAGCCGCATCCTGGGACACAAAATTGTAGGTGGACTTCCACTGAAGAAGTTTTATCCCGAACTCGGCAACGCGGCCCTGTGGTGCTGCACTGAGTTGACGACCCGCACCTCAATTGACACCGCCGTCGGGATGGTCGCTGAAAGCGAGCGCTCGGTTAAATCGGCTAAACAGGAAGCCGATGTCCAGGAGGTGACGCGGTGAAGCACGTGACCCGCAAAGCCACTCGCCACGTCAACCAGAACGAAGGCCTGATCTTTGAGAAATCATCCCCAGGGAAGGCCGCGTGGAAACTGCCCCCGCTTGATGTTCCAGACGTCGACCCTTCGAAGCTTCTTGGGTCCGCTGAAAGAAAAGATCTCGGCCAGATGCCCGAAGTCAGCGAGATCGAAATCATCCGCCATTTCACGAGGCTTTCCACTTGGAATTACGCAATCGATCTCGGCATGTACCCGCTTGGATCCTGCACCATGAAATACAACCCGCGGGTGAATGAAGTCGTTGCGCGCCTGGAAGGACTGGCGAACGGTCACCCCTACCAGCCAGAGCGAGTATCACAAGGTGCGCTACGCATCATGCAGGTGTTGAGCGAGTGTCTGATCGAAATCACCGGCATGGACGCGATCACGTTACAACCCGCCGCCGGCGCGCACGGCGAGCTTACTGGTCTGCTGATGGTGCGGGCTTATCAGCAATCCAAAGGAAATCCCCGGAAGAAAATCCTCATTCCCGACTCCGCTCACGGCACCAATCCCGCAACCGCAGCCATGGTGGGATACGACGTTGAGAAGATGCAATCCAATGCCCGAGGCATGGTGGATGTAGTCGCGCTCACCGCGCAGATGAATGAAGAAGTCGCCGCACTCATGCTCACCAACCCCAATACCCTGGGAGTATTCGAGCAGGAGATTCATAAGATTGCCGAAGTCATGCATGCGAAGGGTGGATTGCTCTACATGGACGGCGCCAACATGAACGCCCTGGTCGGCAAGGTTCGTCCCGGAGATTTCGGCGTTGATGTCATGCACTTGAATCTGCACAAGACCTTTTCCACGCCCCACGGCGGCGGAGGGCCAGGCTCCGGCCCAGTGGCAGTCAAAAAGATGCTTGAGCCGTTCCTTCCCAAGCCAGTTGTGATCACCAAGCCGGACGGCACGCTAGCTTTCGAATACAACCGCCCGCAGTCAGTGGGACGGGTGCGCGCCTTCTACGGCAACTTCGGAATGTTCGTCCGCGCTCTCGCCTACACTCTTGCCAACGGCCCCGATGGTTTGCGTCAGACCACGGAAGATGCGGTTCTCAACGCCAACTACATCCGCAAAGGCCTGGAAGGAATTTACGATCTGCCGTATTCCACGCCCACCATGCACGAGGTGGTCTTCAGCGACAAACTGCAGGCAAAAAAAGGCGTGAAGACCATGCATATTGCAAAACGTCTGATCGATTACGGCTTCCATCCTTACACCACGGCCTTCCCGCTGATCGTGCCCGGAGCGCTGATGATCGAGCCCACCGAAAGTGAGTCGAAAGAAGAGATGGATTTATTTATCGAGGCAATGCGCTCGATCGCGGCAGAAGTAGAAGAAGATCCGCAACTGGTGCTGGATGCCCCGCACTCGACGCGCGTCTCACGCCTGGACGAAGTCGCCGCCGCCCGCAAGCCAGTCCTGCGCTGGAAACCCGCCAGCTAATCGCCTTGACCTGCCCCCTGTACCGATTTGCCGAGTCTTAATTCGCCCACGTAGGGACAGGCGACTTCGCCTGCCCCGGCGAGCGAAGCTCGACTATTTCTTCTCCGCGAACTCCACCGACGCCCGCGTCTTTTCCCAGTCCAGGTTCATCGTGCAATTCCCACCTGTCTGATCATAGGAAATGGTGAAATTCTCCACCGGCGATGGCACTTGCGCAACTATCATATCCACACGAGCCAGGTCATCCCCTTCGCCAGGATATGGAGTGCCCCACTCGCCCGTCTTCTTGCTGATCACCAGCACCCACTTGTCCTGATCAGGCACCGTAAAGAGGGTGTAGCTGCCAGCCGGCACATCTTTGCCTCCGACAGTCAGGTTGGTATCGGTCACGAATGTGGTGGCCTCATTCGCTCCAGTACGCCATACCTGCCCATAAGGCACAACGCCGCCAAAAACCTTGCGCGGCTGGTGAGTCTTGGGATCATGGGTGCGTGGGCTGGAATAATCCGTCTTAATAGTCTTACCGTCAGGAAATTGGCATTGCGCCTGCGCCGGTGGGCTAGGCCGCTTGCTCTTGTCATCCTGGGCGAGGCCGATCGTAGTAAGCGTGAGAATGATCGTACTCACAATGATCAGTGTGAAGAGGATATTCCGTTTCTGCATGGTTTCTCCTGTGTGAAAATCTAGCAATCAGCATTCAGCACTCAGCATTCAGCCGAGTCCAAACTGAATAGACTATCCGGCAAGTGCGTCGGTTAGCAAATGTGATGGGCGGTTTTTTGATCGCTACGAACCCCAAAGGCTGAATGCTGATTGCTGAATGCTAATTTCCAAATGCTGATTGCGCAATTCTCGCAAACGGTACAATTACCCTATGCTCGTATTCAACGAAAAGCAGGAAGAGTTGCAACACTACGAAACCATGATGGGCGTCCCGAGAGGCCGCCTCGCCGTGACCATGGACATGATCACGGACGCCATGGCCCTGGTCGGCCAGCACGGCGTCTATTGCCAAAGCCAGCGTCAGCCCGGCAAGCCGGTGATGGACATCCAAATCATCATGAAGAGCCTCACCGATGCAAAAGAGCTGATTCAGAGCGTGATGGAAGAATTGAAAGGCAAAGCCTAGCTGAGGTTTTCTTCCTCTGTGCGCCCCTGTGTCCTCTGTGGTTCAAGCTTCTACGCCAGCGTATATTTTCCCCGCTCAATGACTTTCTGCGCGATCTGCTGACGTAACTCAATCACATTGAAGGGTTCATGCTTGGCCAGACGACGCAAAATCGCTAATTGCGTCCGCAGCATGTCGCCTTCGGCCACCGCCGCAATAACTTTCTTTGCCGCCGCTTCGATCTTCTCCATGGCCCGTGACAGATAAACTCGCGTCATCGCGATTGGTAGGGAAGCAGCCTTCTCTCCATTGCGCTCAGCAATTTTCTGCGCCCGCAACACGGCGGATTCCATGGCGTAAGTTTCGATCACCATGCCCGCGATCGCGCCCATGACCTCCTGCTGATCCTGAATCGCCTGCATATATTTCTGTGTCGCGGCCCCAGCCGCAAACAGTCCAAGTCTCTTGGCTTGCGCAACCAGTTTGCGTTCATCAGCCAGCGGCCCTTCGAGTTCTTCACTCAGAGTCGGTCCTGCCAGAACTTCATCCATCAATTTCTTGATTGCCGGCATCAACGGCAATTGTCCCGACATCGCACGTTTCAACAAGAAGCCAGTAATAATGAGCCGGTTGATTTCGTTTGTACCCTCAAAGATGCGATTAATCCGGGCATCCCGGTAAGCGCGCTCGGCAGGATATTCCTCGACAAAGCCATATCCACCGTAGATCTGCACGGTCTCGTCGACGACGTAGTCAATCATCTCCGAGCCCCACACTTTAATGATGGAGCATTCGACCGCATACTCCTCAATCGCCTTGCGCATTTCCTGCATGGCATTCGCGCCCGACTTGTCCACTTCGCCCAGCGCCACATCCATCATGCCAACCGTGCGATACACCATTGCCTCTCCGGTGTAGATGCCCACGGCCATGTTCGCCAGTTTTTCCCGAACCAGGCCGAAGTCGGCAATCACTTTGTTAAACGCCTTCCGCTGCTTGGCATATCCAATGGCGTTTTCCAGAATGTTGAACGCGATCACGTGTCCCTTACCAATTTCGCCGAGCAGGTTTTCGACCGGCACTTTGCAATCATTAAGAATGATTGGACACGTTGAAGACCCGCGAATTCCCAGCTTGTGTTCTTCCGCTCCCACGGAAAAGCCGGGAAATGTTTTCTCCACCAGGAAAGCCGAGAACTTTTCACCATCCACTTTGGCGAACACCGTGAACAAGTCGGCAAATCCGGCATTGGTGATCCACATTTTTTCGCCGTTCAGGATGTAATGCTTGCCGTCCGGCGAAAGATGAGCGCGCGCCCGGCAATTCAGCGCATCGGATCCGGAAGAAGCCTCGGACAAAGCGTAGGCCCCAACAATTTCTCCCGCAGCCAACCGCGGCAGATATTTTTTCTTCTGCTCCTCAGTCCCGAAATACACGATAGGCAACGTGCCGATTCCTGTATGTCCACCCCAAGTGGTAGCGAACCCCGCATACTTCGCGATGTGGTCGGCGATCACAGCAGCGGTGACTTTGTCCATCTCAAGCCCGCCGTAAGCTTCCGGAATCTCCGCCGAACTCAACCCCAACTCACCCGCCTTCTTCAACAGATCGCGAGTGATAGAAAAGTCTTTGTGCTCCATCTTTTCAATATTGGGGACGATCTCATTGATGGCAAACTCTTCCGCCGTCTGCCCGATGAGTTGGTGCTGCTCGGTGAAGTCTTCTGGAGTGAAGACTTCATCGCCCTTCCGCTCTTCAAGAAGGAAACCACCGCCGGAGATCCTAGTAGTAGGAATTGCAGTCGTCACCATTTCAAAACCCCTTTTTTAACCACGGAGGCCACGGAGGAACACAGAGGAATTATTTCATTTGCCCCAATTTTTGCCATTTACCATTCGTTGGATGCCATTACGAAGGTGTGTGACATGGAAGTTGATGAGAAGACCTACGTTCTTGCCGCTCAACTTCAAGTACGACAAAAGCTGCGCCTGGTGAATGGGATGAAAGCCCTCAGTACACTTCAATTCGACGATGACCGACTCCCCAACCATCAAATCGAGACGGTAACCGAGGTCGATGGTAGTTCCATCGTAAACGACCGGCAACACAACTTGATTCCGAACCTCCAACCCTTGCTTTCGCAACTCATGGACCAAACAGGCCTCATAAGCGCTCTCCAACAGCCCTGGACCTAGAAGCGAATGAACTTTCATGGCAGCGGTGATGATAACGCCGGTAAGGAGATTGACGCGCGGGGTAGGAGCTAATAATCTCGGACTAGCCATGGCGATTCGCGGATTTGTTTCCGCTGATTGCACCCTAGCACAAAAAACAAAATTCCTCTGTGATCCTCCGTGTCCTCTGTGGTTAAAGATTTTAGAGATTTTCGAAGATACCCGCCGCCCCCATCCCCCCGCCCACACACATAGTCACCATCCCATAGCGCGCCTTACGCCGCTTCAATTCACGAATGACGGTCGCCGTCAGCTTCGCCCCAGTACATCCCAGTGGATGACCCAAAGCAATTGCCCCGCCATTGGGATTCACGCGCTCCGGATCAAGTCCCGCCTCTTTGATCACCGCCAGTGACTGCGCTGCGAAAGCTTCGTTGAGTTCAATGACATCAATATCCGACAGCTTGAGTCCCGCCATCTTCAACGCCTTGGGAATGGCAAACACCGGTCCCAGCCCCATTTCTTCCGGCTTATATCCCGCAGTACTAAATGAAACGTAGCGAACCAGCGGCGTAATTCCGAGCTGCTTTGCGCGATCGGCGGACATCACTACCGCCGCCGCCGCGCCATCTGACATTTGCGAAGAGTTCCCCGCCGTCACTGTGCCCTTGACGTGGAAAGCGGGCTTGAGCGCAAGCAACGCTTCCAGCGAAGTATCGCTGCGCGGCCCTTCGTCCACTTTGAAAGTAATTTCTTGTCGCTTAGGTTTCGATCCATTCGGCGTCGTGAAGCTCACGGGCACCGGAACAGTCTCGTCGCTGAACTTCCCGGCCTGAATCGCGGCTAGCGCCTTCTGATGACTACGCAATGAAAACTCATCAGCAGCCTCACGCGTAATACCAAAACGCTGTGCCAGTCTTTCCGCCGTCAAACCCATTGATAGATACGCGTCAGGGTAGTGCTCCACCAGCCAGGGGTTAGGTGAAATTTTGTGCCCACCCATGGGAATCATGGACATCGATTCCGTACCCCCAGCAACGATCACTTCCGCCCCGCCGCTCATGATGCGCTCTGCTGCCATCGCAATCGCCTGCAGACCAGACGAACAGAAGCGATTGATAGTGAGCGCCGAAATCTCAACCGGCAGGCCCGCGCGTAAAGACGCAATGCGCGCCACGTTCATCCCCTGTTCCGCCTCCGGCATGGCGCAGCCCAGGATCACATCTTCAATCTCCTTGACATCAACCTGCGGCACACGCTCCAGGGCGCCTTTGATCGCGACCGCAGCCAATTCGTCAGGACGAGTAGCGCGAAGAGTACCCTTGAAAGCCCGTCCAACAGGTGTGCGAACCGAAGAAACAACAACCGCTTCACGCATAAGAAACTCCAGCAGCTAACGTTGGACCTTCCTGTACCCTCGCGCGTTCGTGGTTATTTGATGTTCGTTACCTCGAACCCGCTTCACACCGCTTTATTAGGCACACACTCAGGCCGTTGAAAGCCAAACTGAAACCCGAAAGGTATCCTAATAGGAGCGGCACAGGTGCAAAAAGCAAACCGGGCCGTTTCCGGCCCGGGCGCATCAACCTGTCCAGCTATCGAATTAATTATCGGCACCTGGCACACTGAAGTCAACATTACTTGAGGAGCCCGTCTGCCCGAAGGCCCCTCCTCAGCCTCCCTACCAAACCAGGGATGCTGTGGATCCGACGGGATTCGAACCCGTACCTTCCAGCTGGACAGGCTGATGTGCTCCCGTTACACCACGGACCCCTGCCGAGCTTATTGGTTCGAATTACGCTCAACAAGTCCGCTCATCACAATCAATAAGGCGTGCTTTCCCAATTTGGAATCGGAAGCACCTGAGCTCGCTGCCGCCATACTCAAGCCGTGCGAAACTGCGGACTTTTGCCACGCCAGAGTCGGCCCCCGGAACGACAATCCGAAAGAGTACCTTTATAAGTTCTTAAAATCGGCAATCGTCAATCGAAAATCGTCAATTCCTCAACGTCTTCCCCGTCTTCAACGTGAACTGAATCCGTTCCTGTGTCTTCCTCTCCCCACACAACGATTTGAATCCTTCCCGCTCCAAATCCAGGATGTACTGCTCACTCACAGGCGTGCCCGAGGTCACATTCCCTCCGCACAGCACTTCGGCGATCTTCGTTGCCAGCTTCACTTCGTATTCCGTGATGTAGTCGCCCTGCCGCATTAAATGCACCCCCATCTTGAGCGCAGCCAGAGCGTTTTCCCCGGGCGCGGGAATGTCGGTTCGCGGCACCGGCGGCTCATAACCACCACGCAACATCTCTAATGCGCGTGCCTTAGCGTCGGACAGCACGCGCTCGCGGTTCATCGTGATGCCGTCGGCTTCTCGCAGGAAGCCAAGTCCGCGAGCTTCATGCACCGACGTTGCCACTTTCGCGGTAGCGATGGTCTCAAAAACTTTCTTCATAGCTTCCATCATCTCTACAGATTCACCTCTACCGCCAGGCCGGATCGACTCCGCGCTCTCCACTGCGCGCAGCAGCATCTCCTTGCATCCACCAGCGCCCGGCAATAGTCCCACGCCGACTTCCACCAATCCCATGTAAAGCTCCGCGTGAGGCTGTAGCCCCGCGGCATGCAGCGAGATTTCCGTGCCTCCGCCCAGAGTAAGTCCGAATGGCGCAGCCACCACCGGCTTGGGCGAGAATTTAATGGCCTGCGTCATGCCCTGAAATTGGCGAATCGCCAAGTCCACATCATCCCACTCCTCGTCCTGGATGGACATGAGCAGCAACATCAGATTGGCGCCGACGGAAAAGTTTCCCGCATCATTAGTAATAACGAATGCGTCGAAGTCGTCGCCCGGGCCTCCCGATTTTAAAGTTTGCGAAATGAGCTGCACGATGTCGCTGCCGATGGTATTCATCTTCGAATGGAACTCGATGCAGCCGATTCCATCTCCCAAATCCACTAAAGAAGCGCCCGAATTCTTTTTGACCACTCCCTTGGATTTCTTCACCACCTCGACCGACCACACCCCTGCGGGAACTTCGACCGGCTTGTACTCCTTTGCGCTCAGATCGAAATAGTCCCGACCTGATGCCGCCTTGGGATCGTCCCCATACCAGGATTTCTTCCCCGCCGCGAGCAGTTTCTCAGGGTTAGCAGCCACAGGCCGGTTCTCTTTCTTCATACGCCCGACGGTAGCCTCAACCCCGACAGCATCCCACAATTCGAACGGACCCAGTTTCCAATTGAAGCCCAGTCGCATGGCACGATCGATTTCCACGACGCGATCCGAGATCTCCGGAATGCGATTGGCGCAATAAGTCCACAGATCCGAAAGAGCCAGCCACAGGAACTGTCCAGCCTTATCGCCGTTTTGCGGTGCGCCTCCATCGAATCCGAGCAACATGCGTACCCGTGCCCCAATTTCTTCGACGTTCTTCGCCATATCGAGCGCAGAAAATTTAGGTTTCTGGCGCGGGTGGTATTCCAACGTTTTCCAGTCAAGGGCGAGCCGTTCCTCTTCTTTCCCTGCCGCACCTTTTTTGTAGAAACCACCTTTGGTTTTATCCCCCAACCATTTGCGCTCCAGCATCTGCCTGAAAAAATCAGGAAGCTGGAGATCACTGCGCTCATCACGCACGTTCTCCGTCATGTTGGAGACGACGTGCCCCAAAATATCCAGCCCAACCAGATCAATGGTGCGGAAAGTCGCCGACTTCGGCCAGCCGAGCGTTTGTCCCGTAAGTGCGTCCACGTCCTCAATGCTCAGATCCATCTCCTGCATAAGCCGCATGACGTTCAATACGGAAAACGTCCCGATGCGGTTAGCAATGAAGTTAGGAGTGTCCTTGGCGAAGACAATGCCTTTGCCGAGTTGGACATCGGCGAAGTGGACAACCGCATCCAGCGCGGCCCGGTCGGTTTCGGGGGTGGGAATAATTTCCAGCAGTCGCATATAGCGCGGAGGATTGAAAAAATGCGTGCCAAACCACGACCGCCGGAAATCGTCAGAGAATCCTTCGGCAATCTTCTGCACCGGCAACCCACTGGTGTTGGTCGTGATGATCGTGCCCGGCCGTCGTATGGCCTCCACCTTCTTGAGCAGACCGCGCTTGATCTCGAGATTCTCCACCACCGCTTCGATGATCCAGTCCACTTCCGCCAGCCGTTTCAAATCATCTTCAAAGTTTCCGACCGTAATCAATCGCGCCAGAGAAGGCTCAAAAAAAACCGCAGGCTTGGATTTTTTTGCCGCTTCAAGACCGGCCGCCGCGATCTTATTGCGCGCCGCCCCGTCCGCATCCGGAGGAACAATATCCAGCAGATAGCTAGGAACTCCGGCATTGGCGAAATGCGCGGCGATGCGAGCACCCATGGTCCCAGCACCCAGAACCGCGACTTTATGAATACGCTTCATGAAGGAAAAGTTCGCTTAAGATGTTCAACTCTACCGTGACGCGGGCGTCCCGCCGGCATCGTGGAAAGCATCTCGAGGGTGCAGTCCAAGATGGCGCGCTGACCCCAGATTTCACCAATCTCATTTATGCGGGAAGCACCCCGCTTCACGAGATCAGCTTGGCAAGCAGAAATGCCGCCGACGCCGCCAGCCCACCGATCACCACCGTCTGCGAAGCACTGCGAAGCGGATGAGTGCCAGTGAAGCGTCCTTTGATGTATCCAAAGATGCCGAGCGCAACTAGCGTCACGATCGCGGAGAATATCAATCCACGGGTTGCATTTCCCGAGAATACAACGTAAGGCAGCAACGGAATAAATCCTCCCGCAACATAGGATCCCGCAATGGTCGCCGCACTGGTGACGGCGCGTCGCGGATCCGGCGCTTCTAGCCCCAACTCGTATCGCATCATGAAATCCACCCATGCCTCCGGCCGATGGCTGAGCGCCTCAATCACCGGCTTGCTTTCTTCGGATGTAAGCCCATAGGCCTCGAACACCCGATGCACTTCCGCCTTTTCCTCTTCCGGCATTTCCTTGACCTCGCGCTGCTCCCGGATACGTTCCTGCTCGTAATGTTCCGCGTCTCCACGCGCTGCCAGATATCCACCAAGTCCCATGGCAATCGAGCCCGCGGCAATTTCCGCCAGTCCTCCAACTACGATCAACTTGGTGTCTTGTACCGCGCCGGAAAGTCCCGCTGCCAGGGCAAAAGGCACAGTCAGTCCGTCGGCCATGCCAATCACCACATCGCGCACAAAGAGTCCGGCGGTGAAATGTTTTTCGATATGTGGAGCACGCATTTGCCTCAAACCTCCGGATGATTTTGCACATATTCCTGAGCCTGGCGGATTACATCACGTTCCCCTCGATACGCCAGTTTCAGGGCAGCATCTTCGAGCGGAATCCATAAAGCACGTTTGACTTCAACTCGCATCGCGGAATCAATGTCGTCGATATTGCCCGACTGATATTTCAGCAAATAAAAGCTGACGATCTTAAAAACCCGCTGCTTGTCTCCCCACGAGCGCACATAAACATACTTGATATCGGTCAGCTTGGTAATCGGAGTGGCGATCAGCCCAGTCTCCTCCCTCACCTCCCGAATGGCCGTCTGGTCGGGCTTTTCACCCGGATCCACCAACCCCTTGGGAAGGGCGAGTAACACTTTTTGTGATCGTTTTTTTGCAGTCTCGCCCGCCGCCGGCGGCTCCTTTTGGGGCTCAATCGCAGCCATTTCCCAGCCCTCCGGGCCACGTCGCACCACCACCCCACCCGCCGAGATCTCGCGAACCATGCGCCCCAACTTATCAGGATCAGTGCACTTAGTCATGTCGGGTCAAGATCGCTTCGAGTAACCTCTCGGAAGTAACCTGAAAAGACAGACGAGCTGTGGAAACATCTAGACTGGCGTTGGCATCTTACTTGCTGAATAGGTTTTGGGGGACCGGATAAAGCCGGTAAAACGGGGGTCCCGTGAAGAGTCTGGGCAAGATTATTCGGTCGGTACAGGCCTTCGGGCGCGAAGTTACAGGCATTTCCACTCCGCAGCACGCCCAAAATTCCCCTTCCATCGGACTCGCCCTTGGCGGTGGCTTCGCCCGCGGCATTGCCCACGTCGGCGTTTTGAAAGTCCTGGAAGAAGAAAATATCCCAGTTCAGTTTATTGCTGGAACCAGCGTGGGTGCGCTCATCGGAGCGGCCTATTGCAGCGGAGTTTCCGCCGCGGAACTGGGGGAGATTGCCACTCGGGTCCGCTTCAAACATTTTGCGCGTTGGACCCTCTCCCGCTACGGATTCGCCAGCAACCAGCGC
The DNA here is from genome assembly GCA_001918935.1 of Acidobacteriales bacterium 13_1_40CM_3_55_5. Classification (GTDB taxonomy): domain Bacteria; phylum Acidobacteriota; class Terriglobia; order Terriglobales; family Acidobacteriaceae; genus 40CM-3-55-5. Next base: position 15,998 of record MNGW01000101.1, read on the forward strand.
ATGATCGGTTTCCTCAACAGCATCTTGAAGGTCAAGACGTTCGAAGAATTGCGCATTCCCCTCGCCGTGACGGCAACCGATTTCTCCACCGGCGAAGGCGTCGTCTTCCAATCCGGACCCTTGGTCGAACCCGTGCGGGCCAGTTGCGCCTACCCCGGAATGTTTCTACCGGTAAGATTTAAAGGACGTCTGCTAGTAGACGGCATGCTCGCCCACGCAGTTCCGACCGTACCTCTGCGAATGATGGGGGCGGAGCGGGTTCTAGCAGTTCACCTGAAAGGGCACTGGACCAACGGCGAGGGACCGCGCCATCTGTTCGATGTCATAGGTCAATGCTTTGCCATCGCCCAGCAAATGAATTGCGACGTATGGAAGAAGGCCGCCGATCTGGTTTTAGAGCCGGACGTCAATGGCTACAAATACGACGCCTTCGAATACAGCGCTGCCTTAGTCCGCGCCGGCGAACTAGCCACGCCATACAAAAGTGCGCAAACCCCGTATCCCCCAACCCGCCACCATGCCCGCCGATTGATTGTTGTGAAAGGGCACGACTTCGTGCCGACAAGGCAACAGAAACCGCGGCTTCAGCCGCGGAGGAACGTGCCTCCTAACCAAAAAGGCATCCTGACCTGCCAGACGCGGGTTGCTGTTCATCTATTGGAGAACACTCCCGTTCTCCAGGCAGGCCTCGGGTGATCCCCTTTCATCGACTTTTATGACTGCGGTTTCGTCGGAGCAGAAAGCCCGCACACCTGACTGGCTGTAAGTTTCAGGATATGCCGCCACCTGATATTTGACGGTCACGCCATTGGACGAAGAACAATTTTGAATGACGAACCTGTAGCCATGCCTGCTTCCCGTCGACAGATCGTCGTCGATGAGATGCGCGTGCTCGGCCGAGGTGGAGGATTGGCGATTGCCCCCCAAGCTGGGAAGGCTGCATGTGTATCCAACTCGAGGGAAGGCGGTCATGTAGTTTTGTTCCGCCTCATTGAGTGCCCGAACCACCGAAACTGCCGAGGCCTCGTTGGCAACGATTCGGGCCCGCAAAAGATTTGGTATCGCTATGGCAGCGATGATCAGAACAGGAATAATGGACAACCCAAGATATCCCATGATCAAGCCGCCCAACGCGAGTCCCGATCCTTTCAAGCGTCCGGCGCTCTTGCGAATTTCGGACCGTGATATGTGTCCAAGGACGATGGCCGCGATAGCAGCCGGAAATATTATCAAACCGAAAAGCCCGCTAAGTAGGCTGGCGATCGCCTTGCCGCTGGTCTCCGACGGCGATGCAGCGGTAGGTACCAGGGGCCCGGTGGCTATCTGCGCGGTTCGTGCTGGTTAGCCACATCGGTCGCAGAACCGGCTGTTTTCCCCAATGCTGTTTCCACACCTGCTGCATAGCATAATGGATCCACCTCGCGGCACTCGTCGCCTTTACTTACCGGGCTTTGATTCACAGTCGCGCCTGATTTCAGGCGCTGGCCATCTTTTCGCGGCGGAAGTATACACGGAAGGGAAGACTCGGTCCTGCCTAACCCGGGGTTGATTTTTTAAAACGCGTCCGGACATGCACCTCCGATAGTTTGCGAGCCACATTCGACCGCCTACCATAAACCTCACATATTCCTTCGCAAAGGGCGTGACATGAGTCTCAAACAATCTTTTGCAATCATGCTGCTAATGGTTGCCACCGCATCGGCCCAGACCTACAACAATATCCCGGCAGGTACACAGTTGCAGGTACGCATCATCGAGAAGCTGAGCAGCGAACAGGCCAGCGTCGGCGATCAGTTTCACGGCACCTTCGCCGCTCCTGTAGTCGTCAATGGAAGGACGCTGTTCTCCAAAGGCACGGACGTTACCGGCGAAGTGACAAGCGTGGAGCGCTCCGGCAGACTGAGCCGTCCCGGAGAACTGCACTTGAGCTTGCGAACCGTCCGTTCCGGTGGACGCACTTATGCGATCGCGGCTGACCCCTTTGTGATCAAAGGCGAGTCCCACACCAAGAGCAACGTGACCAAGATTGGCGGCGGCGCCGGTTTGGGCGCCCTGATCGGCGCCATCGCCGGCGGAGGCAAAGGTGCTGCGATTGGTGCCGGCGTCGGCGCGGCTGCGGGCACAGGAGTAGCGGCAGGCACGGGCAAGAAACCTGCCGAAGTGGAATCAGAGGCGGTGCTGACCTGGGTGGCGGCCAATCCGCCATCCGGGTCGGTTATGCAAGGGCAGGAACGCCGCCAAGCCAGTCGCTACGACGATGATGATGACGACCGTCCCTCCCGCAGCGGTAATCGTGCACGCTCCAACAATCAGGACGAAGACAATGACGATCAGGGCCCGCGCGAGTTCTCTTCCCGCGAGCGCCAGATCATCAGCGATTGCTATGTAGCCGACCGCTCCAACCTACCCCCGGGATTGGCCAAGAAGGACCGTCTGCCGCCCGGCTTGGAACGTCAACTGAGGCGAAATGGAACCTTACCCCCGGGCCTGCAAAAACGCGTGCAGCTGCTCCCCGGCGTGTGCACGGCTCGCTTGCCCAGGCTGCCACGCGATTGGGCTAGAGTAGTACTGAGTGGCCGAATCATTCTGCTAGATCCGGCCAATCGGATTGTAGATTTCTTCTGGATGGACGCTGACGAGTAGCCATGCCGCGCGTGATGTCTGCGGGCGCGCCCCGGAGGGACAAAACAATTTAGCCCAGCGCTTCAGCGCTGCGAACCCTGTGATTTCTGAAAGGGCACGCCGTTAGTCATGCTGATCAGACAACAAAAGAATTCGGCTTGAGCCGCTGAGGGATTTACCTAATCTGGGAGCTCGGACTAACCTATCAAACCTACGATCAATAGAGCCGGAAGTTCGCCACGACGTTGATCTGGACGGGGACGGCGCGGCCTTGCACGGTGCCAGGCTTGAATTTCCACTTCTTCACTGCCTTGATCGCCTCCTCATCGCGGCCGTGTCCGAGAGAGCGAGTGACACGAATATCGCGGGGAAGGCCGTCGGCACCCACGATCACCATCAACACAACGGTGCCCTCAATCTTCCTTTTTTTTGCCTCCTTGGAATATTCCGGATCCGGATTCTTGATGGGACGGGGGCGCTTTAGCGCAGTCCGAAGCTTCTTCTCGCCCGCAGACTTTAAACCGTGCCGGGGGAGCCCTCCCCGAACCCAGCGAAGTTGAGGGAGGCGCCTGCGGGGCCGATGCCGAGTTTGCAGGCGCCGGGGCGGAACTTGGCTCTGTAGAGGAACTATTGTCCTGAGGAAAGCCACCCGTGGTTAGGACGAGAAGGCTGATCAATACCGCAATGGCCAGAAGTCGCGTTGGTTTTCCAGGGTAAGGTATCGGATTGAGCCACGTGGCACAAGAAGTGTCTTGAACGGGGAACACGACTTTGGAAGATCCATTTCCCAGCGCTGAAGCGCTGGGCTAAATTGTTTCGTCCCTACCGGGACGTGGCCAGCAACACGGTCGACCCTCTACTTCATCACGCCGCGTTGCGCGATCCCAATGTTATCCCGTGTCGTGTTCTTCACTAGATACATCATCTCGTCCGCCTGACGAATGACGTCGTGCGGAGTTTTGGCATCGTGCGGATAGGTCGCTACGCCAATAGAAGCGCGCACATTCAAATTCAATCCTTCTTCCTTGCAGAACATGCTGGTGCGAAGATTGTCACGCAGACGTTTGGCGACCACCAGGGCCGCGTCTTTTCCCGTCTGCGGCAATAGAATCACGAATTCATCGCCACCATAACGAAAAGCATAGTCAATCAGGCGGAGCTGGGCTTTGATGAGATATCCAATTTCAGCCAGCAACTTGCTCCCAATCAGATGCCCGTGGGTATCGTTGACTTGCTTGAAGTGGTCCAAATCAATAAACAGCACGGTAAATTCGTATCCGAAACGCGCCGACCGGTAGACTTCGGTCTCTAGTGTCTTGTAGAGGTGCCGTGCGTTGTAAAGCCCAGTGCAATCATCGGTGATCGTCAGTTCCTGAATCTTCTCCACTGAGCGGGCATTCTCAATAGCGATAGCGGCGTAGTCGCACAGCGATTGCAGGAAAAATATTTCCGGATCGCTAAAATGCTCCATGTCCACGTTCACCAGTTGAATCACTCCCAGCACCCGCAGCTTGGAACGCACCGGAAAGCAGATGATGGAGCGTGTTTCCCACTGCGTCATGTCGTCGATCCGTTTGGCGAAACGCGGGTCGGCCATCACATCTGGAACAATTAGCCTTTCCCCGTGCTTGGCCACCCACCCGGCGATGCCTTCTCCGACTTTCAAGCGCACGTTTTTTAGGGCTTCCGATGCCGCCCCTACTGCGATGGCAAAGTACAGCTCGTTGGGCCCTTCATCCACCATGAGCAGAGACCATGTGTCCGGACGGAAGTACTCCGCCATCTTTTCCATGATGGTTTGCAGGATCGAATCCAGGTCCAATGACGAGGTCAGGGCCTTTGCCACATCATGAAAGATGTTTAGTTCCTGTAGCTTGCGGTCCGCGCTGGTGACCTTGGTCATGGAACTGCAGCCTCGATGTACGAGAGGAAGTGCTCGAATTATATGCGGCACCCCAGAGCACCAGCAATCAACCTTAGTAACCGGAACCTGTGAAGCCAAGTCCTGCCTGATTCAAGCCAGAATTGATACCGTCCGATATCGCACTGGAGACCTAATGAGATTGACCTGAGAATCAAGATCGGAAGTGAATGATGGAGTTGGAATTGACTGTTAGGTTCTTTCCTCCGTGTACCCCTGTGTCCTCTGTGGTTAACGTTTTCTTTCGGGTCAAAGAATTTCATGCTCATCACAGACAAAGTTAACTTATATTTGCTATCAGTAAAGCCTCAAGACAACCGTCAGGGGAGCGGTCGAGTGGAATCATTCGGCGCGCGATTAAAGCGGGAGCGGGAGCAGCGCGGAGTCACGCTCGACGACATCGCGCTCTCCACCAAGATCGGGAAGCGCTTCCTTACCGCTTTAGAAGAAGAACACTTCGAGCAGCTTCCCGGCGGCATCTTCAGTAAAGGTTTCGTGCGTGCCTACGCCTGCCACCTGGGCATCGACGAAGAACAAGCCATCGCCGACTACCTGAGCGCGACCGCACCGAGTTCGCCCAGCGAGCTGCCTCAGAGCGATTTGCCGATCGAAATGGCGGAGCAACTGGAAGACCGTGAACCGGTTCGCGCAGTTCGCGTGCCCTGGGCCTTATTCGCTGCCTTATTACTTGTAGCTGCGCTCGGCTTTGCCCTCTGGGGTTTTCATTCACGGGAGACGCGGAAGCAGGATCACGCGGTGGCCCACATTCAACCTGCCGCTGACCCTCGTGTAGCGCCCACGCACACCAACGGGCAAAGCCAAGCAGCCGATGCCACCCCTGGATCGTTCACCGTAGCGATTAAAGCTAGAGAAGACTCCTGGATATCGATCACGGCGGATGGCAAACAACTGTCGGAACAGTTGCTGGTAGCGCCTGCGGAAAGATCCATCGAAGCACGCGACGAAATCGTAATCAAAGCAGGGAGTATCGGCGCTTTGGACTTTTCATTTAATGGCAAGCAGCTTCCGGCCCAGGGAGACTACGAAGAAGTGAAAACTTTGACCTTTGACGCCACCGGCCTTCATCCCCCCACGCCCAAGCCCTCGTCCCCAACCGCACAGTCCCTGCCCCCCGGAGCCTAGCCATTGTCATCCAATGCCGCAGGGAGTCGGCAAGGAATCCATATTGCTGGTAAGAGGTTTGGGGGAAGGATTTACCGCGACACATCCCCTCTTTTAGCCGAGAAATATTGCTGAGAGCTGAGTGCAAGAATGCTGAATGCTCCCGTGTTTCCCCCCAAGCCAAAACTGATTGCGCTCTGTCATTTCTTCTGGTAGCTTTTTAGAAGCGCAAAATACTGATTTTGCGAAGTTTGGATTTTACTCCCGCCAGATCCAACTTAAATCGTTGATCACCGAAGGAGAAGCAGCTTTGTCAAGAAACCGTTATCTTTTTACGTCTGAATCTGTGACCGAAGGCCACCCCGATAAGATCGCTGACCAGATTTCCGACGCTATCCTCGACGCCTGCCTGACCGAAGACTCCGGCAGCCGCGTCGCCTGCGAAACACTGTTGACTACTGGCCTCGCCTTCATCGCCGGCGAAATCACCACCAAAGCCTACGTCGATTTCCCCGCCATCGTCCGCGGCACGGTAATGTCGGTAGGCTATACCGACGCAACCTACGGCTTCGACCACGAAACCTGCGCCGTAATCAGCTCCATCCACGAACAATCCCCCGACATCGCCATGGGCGTAGACCCCGGCGGCGCCGGCGACCAGGGAATGATGTTTGGATATGCGACTAATGAGAATGCCGAGCTCATGCCTACGCCGATTTTGCTGGCGCATCGATTGACGCAGCGGCTGGCGGAGGCGCGCAAAGGCGGACAACTCGATTTTCTGCGGCCGGATGGCAAGTCACAAGTCACGGTCGAATACGATCAGAATCATAAGCCGGTGCGGGTGGACGCAGTTGTTGTCTCCACGCAGCATTCCGAGAAAGTGGACAACAAGAAGCTGCGGGCCGAAGTGCTGCAGCATGTTATTCAGCAAGTTATCCCCGCGCACATGCTCGACGCCGACACCAAGTACCACATCAATCCCACGGGACGATTCGTTCTCGGCGGTCCCATGGGCGATACCGGGCTGACGGGACGAAAGATCATCGTGGATACCTACGGCGGCATGGGCCGTCACGGCGGCGGATGTTTCAGCGGCAAAGATCCGACCAAAGTTGATCGTTCAGCGGCCTACATGGCGCGATATGTTGCCAAGAATGTGGTGGCTGCGGGCCTGGCGGATCGTTGCGAAGTCCAACTCGCTTACGCCATCGGCGTAGCTGAGCCGGTCAGTGTCCTAGTCGAAGCCTTCGGAACGGCCAAAGTCGATCCCGGACAGCTCTCAGAGTTGGTGCGCTCGCATTTCCAGCTGAAACCCAAGGGCATCATTGAATCGCTGAAGTTGCGGCGCCCCATCTACAAAAAAACGGCTGCGTATGGACATTTCGGCCGCACCGATCCGGACTTCACATGGGAGGCCACGGACAAGGCGGAAGGGCTGGCCAGGGATGCCGGATTGCGCGAACCGGTAGGACAGGCGGTCCGCAAATAGGTTTGCTGGGTGTGGGGCGGGGCTGGCATGACCCTCCCCCATCGGCATGACGCGCCGTCATGAACCGTGTCTCTAACTGGCCAGGCCATAAAGTTCTGGCAACGCGCCCAACAAGCAGCATCCTTCCCCGAATTCTTTCGTGTATTCTGATTTGTAGAAAGTTCATTCGCACTTAAATCTTATCGCGCCACTGGAGAAGTATGTCGACCACACCAACTCAAGTCCCTTGCGATATCAAGAGTCTCGAACTTGCTGACATGGGGAAGAAACGCATTGACTGGGCCAATCAGTCGATGAAAGTTCTCCAGATCATCCGCAAGGAATTCATCAAGAATCAGCCCTTGCAGGGAGTACGCATTTCGGCCTGCCTGCACGTCACTGCGGAAACCGCCAACCTGGCCATCGCGCTTCGGGATGGCGGAGCCGATGTGGTGCTTTGCGCCTCCAACCCGCTTTCCACGCAAGACGACGTAGCCGCCAGCCTGGTGCGCGAATACAACATTCCGGTATTCGCCATCAAGGGCGAGGACAGCGAGAGCTACTACAGTCACATCATGGCGGCCATCGATCACAAGCCGCATATCACGATGGACGACGGCGCCGACCTGGTCACGGTGTTGCACACCAAGCGGGAAGACGCGCTCGAGGGAGTGATCGGCGGAACCGAGGAGACCACCACCGGGGTGATTCGCCTGCGCGCCATGGCCAAGGAAGGCATGCTGCGTTTCCCTATTGTCGCGGTCAACGATGCCGACACCAAACATTTGTTCGACAATCGCTACGGTACCGGACAATCTACCCTCGACGGCATCATTCGCGCCACTAATTTTTTGCTGGCAGGATCGAAATTCGTAGTCGCCGGCTACGGCTGGTGCGGCCGCGGACTCGCAAGCCGTGCCCGCGGCGCCGGCGCGGAAGTAATCATCACGGAAGTCGATCCCACGAAAGCACTAGAAGCGGTGATGGACGGCTTCCGCGTAATGTCCATGAACGAAGCGGCGAAGATTGGCGACGTCTTCTGCACCGTCACCGGGAACAAGAACGTGCTCGCTAAAGAGCACTACGACGTAATGAAGAATGGCGCCATCATCTCCAACTCCGGACACTTCAACGTCGAAATCGATATTCCCGCGCTCGAAAAGATGTCTTCTTCCAAGCGCACAACCCGCAACTTCGTCGAAGAGTACTCGTTGAAAGACGGCCGCAAAATCAACCTGCTAGGCGAAGGCCGCCTTATCAATCTGGCATCCGCCGAAGGACATCCTCCGTCAGTGATGGACATGAGCTTCGCCGACCAGGCGCTCTCGGTCGAGTACATGGTGAAGAATTACAAGACGCTGGAGAAAAAAGTCTATCGGGTGCCTGAAGATCTGGATAAGCGTGTGGCGAAGCTGAAGCTGGAGTCGATGGGAATCAAGATTGATAAATTGACCCCGGAGCAGGAAGAGTATTTGGCGGGATGGAGTGAGGGAACGTAAGCAGCATTCAGCAGTCAGCGAGGGAAGAGCGGCACTTAGCATTTAGCACTTGGCATTTAGGCAAAGCGGCCTGCGGCAAACTCTGATTTTGGGTGGCGCAGCGTTTTTACGGCTGCGATAAAGCTCTTTCCTCTGTTGGGCTTTAGCCCATGCTCAGAACGCTTTTCCGCCTCCGACACGCGTCGAATGAGACGCTCGCACCATGGAGCTCTTCATTTCTGTATTTCCTTGCTATGTTTGAGAACCTGGCTTGGCGTTTCACGAATTCGTTTCAAAATTTCCTCGGCGCTAGGAAGATCTGGGAGAGTCTCACTGACTCGGCGCCAACGTTCCTGGCGATTCACATCCACGAGAAGAGTCGTGTCCAGTGCAATGTCATCTCCACTTGCGCCTGCTCCAGGGTGCAATACACCGTATGAACGGATTACCCTAGCGCCAGGGTCACTCAGGATCGTATATTGCCGGTCTGCCACCTTCTGCCATACTTGTTGTGCATGCGCGGAATCGTCAGCGCTGATGGCTACGATACGTGTGTGGAGTGCATCAAATTCCTTTTTGTGTTGCGCGAACTCGCGCAATTGATGTGTGCAGTAGGGTCACCAATATCCGCGATAGAACATTAGAAGGACGCGTTGCCCACGGAGCGAGGAAAGACGAAAATCCTTCCCATTCTGATCCTTCAGAGTGAAATTTGGCACTTGTTTACCTGCGGCTGAAGTGATTTGCGGCCGCGGCAACACTTGCGATGCGGCTGAAACTGATAGCAGGAACAGTATGAGGATGCCGTTCGACGCGGATCTCACGGGAGGGCATTCTACAGTAATTCCATCCCAAGATAATAATGGAAATCGCAATAGGACACACCGTTGACTTCGCTATTCCACACACCCTAACATGAGTTTCTGCGGACTTCCATGAGGGCCCGGCCGTGATTGGTTCCTCCATTTCTCATTACCGTCTGACTGAAAAGCTGGGTGCCGGCGGCATGGGAGTGGTATACGGAGCTGAAGATGTCATCCTAAAACGCCAAGTGGCCCTGAAGTTCCTGCCTGAAGAACTGACGACTGATCCGCATGCCCTCGACCGCTTTTCGCGGGAAGCCCGCGCCGCAGCTGCACTTAACCATCCACACATTTGTACTATTCACGATATGGGGGAGCATGAGGGACGCCACTTCATCGTTATGGAGCGGCTCGAAGGCAAGACATTGATGCACTACCTTGCGGGTCGAGCTGTAACTAAGATTCAAATCATCGAGCTTGCGGTCCAGATCGCCGATGCCTTGGATGCGGCACATGCGAAAGGCATCATCCATCGCGATATTAAACCTGCAAACATTTTTGTAACCACTCGTGGAGACGTTAAAGTATTGGACTTCGGACTTGCGAAGCTACTCCCACAAGCCACGAAGCCAGCCGGAGTAGAGGACGGACAAACTTCTTCGGCACCCACGGTCGACAGCAATCTCACTGATGCTGGCATCGCGGTCGGTACAGTTGCATATATGTCGCCGGAGCAGGTGCGCGGAGATGAACTCGATTCGCGTACCGATTTGTTCTCGTTCGGCGCGGTCCTCTATGAGATGGGTACTCAGCGACAGGCGTTCTCAGGCCAAACTAGCGCGGTAGTCTCCGAGGCGATTCTCAACCGCCAGCCAGTTGCAGTATCGTTTATGAATCCCGAACTTCCCACGAGATTCCAGGAAATCATTGACAAGGCACTAGAGAAGGACCCTGAATTGCGATACCAGAGCGCCGGAGAACTACGCTCAGATTTGAAACGGTTAAAGCGGGATTTGGAATCGACCGAGTCTCGGCTTCGAACTTTGCCAGCTTCTCGGGCCGGCCCAAGGAACTGGTGGTCCTCCCAGAAAGTGGTCATCGCTGCAGTTTTGATTTCTGGGCTCGCGGTTGTCCTTGCCTTGCGTTGGCGTTCGGCCCCACTTCCACATGAAAGCCGCATGCTGCTTCAACGCAGCATTACCGCGAACCCTCCAGAAAACCCGGTGTACGCAGCCGCTATTTCTCCTGACGGTAGATCCCTGGCATATGCAGATTTCACGGGCGTTTTTGTTCGCCTCCTCGAGACAGGTGAAAGCCATCCTCTGGCTCTCCCCGAAGGATTCTGCTTTAGGTGAGCGAGCCTTTCCTGGTTCCGGGACGGAACCAAACTAGCGGCGGTCGGGCCAGGAGAATCAGGCGAGACCACCGGTATCTGGGCCATTTCTATTCTTGGTGGCGCCCCGCGTAAGTTGAAGGACGATGCCGGGCGAGCTTCGGTCTCGCCGGACGGCACCCGTATAGCTTACATACATAGCGGATCAGAATCGGAAATATGGATGATGGACGCAAACGGAGGGTCCCCTCGAAAACTGCTGCAGGCGCCACCCGGCGAACATGTCTTGCAGTTGCAGTGGTCGCCAGACGGGCAACATGTGGCATACACAAAGTCCAATATGGAAACACAGAAGCCCGACGTGGCTATCGAGATTGCGTCGGCGGAAGGCGGAGTGCCCGCCACGCTTTTTGCCGCGCCTGGATTGCGCAGCTTTTGCTGGCCAGACGACAACCGCATTGTCTACTCGGCAGAAGAGCCGCCCCCAAAAATCGATATGAATCTGTGGGAAATTTCCCTCGACCGATCCAGTTCAAAAGTATCCGGCGAGCCCCGGCGGATCACGAACTGGGCTGGCGTTTCACCGTTAGACCTCAGTGTTAGTGCCGACAGCAAACGATTAGTATTCGTTAACTCGGGATTGCAGCGTGAACTGTATGTGGCAGAGAACCCAAAGAAAGGGAAGTTGGAAACCCCCCGTCGTTTAGCCCTGGAAGGTAGAAACAATCTGCCTTCGGCTTGGACTCGGGATGGGCAAGCCCTCTTTTTCTATTCCGATCGAAACGGGAATTGGGACATCTTCCGACAACGATTACAGCAACGGACAGCGGAGGACTTTGTTGTCGGTCCTGGGGAACAAACTCAGCCCCGCCTCACTCCCGATGGTTCGTCAGTTCTGTACTGGGATTACAAGGACGCGACAGACGGGGCTTCGGTGTCGATGCGCTTAATGCGAGTGCCGATTTCCGGTGGCGCTCCAGAGCAAGTCCTGCAATCGAGTCCAGAGGCCGAAGTTCGATGTGCGAGGGCGCGTTCGCGATGCATCCTGGGTGAGCGGGATCGAATCAAGAATGAACTTGTACTCACCGACATTGATCCGGTTCGAGGCAAAGCAGTCGAATTGCTGAGGCTTAAGGCTGATCCTGCCGCTTCGCCAGAATGGGATCTGTCGCCGGACGGTGCAACTGTCGCAATCGTCGATCTTGATGATGCTAAAGATCGTATTCGTCTTGTACAACTGGATTCCAAGGCGGCACGCTCGATTTCACTTGGACATTCAAAGACGCTCTCGGGCATAAGTTGGTCAGCCGATGGAAAGAGTTGGTTCGTCACGAGCTCATCCGTACGCGGCGCGTCAATACTCAGCGTGCAATCGAACGGCGCGAGTTTAGAATTGTGGGCTACGAGCAATATCATGGGTACTCCGCTCACTTCACCCGACGATAGGAACCTTGCTTTCACCGTCTCAACCCGTAATAGCAACGCTTGGCTAATTGAGAATTTCTGAGCGGTTTACGTCCGCCGTAAATTGGTTCAACAGTTCCCAATGAGTGTGCGGGGTTTCCCGTCCTGGAGAGTGGAGAGATGCCGGAGGATCGGCACTTAGCATTCAGCACTTAGCAATTAGCCAGTGCGGGCGGCTCGCGCCGCCCTCTCTTTTCCACCAGCTTCTCACATGCAGGATTCGCTGTATTGACACGTTTTATGACTCGCATAAAGCTATTCATCCCAATGTTTAGTTCCGGCCCCTTGAAAACTAAATCATGAAGGAGGCGTTCTATGCGTCGCATGATGTTCTGCCTGTTCATCGTGGGAGCCATTACGTTTTTGTCCAGCCCTGCTGCCAACGCCCAGATGCAGATTTACGGAGCGTGGCACTGCGGCAACGATGCCTGTACCTGGGCTTCGGTGCGGAATATGACCGACTTCGATACCAAAAATCATTGGCTGATCGATCGCGGCGACGGATCAGGGCTGCCGTCGGTCAATCTCGTCATACTCAGTTTTGTGAATCCGTTGCGACTGCTCAACAAGACCAACGACGCGCAGACTTCTCAAGGGGTACCGATCGGGATGACGCAAGATGTGGTGAATTATTTCAAAGCCAAAAACATTCGCGTCATGCTGTCGATTGGAGGAATTACTTACGTCAGCGATTGGAACACGGCTTTGGACACCAATCCCACGCAGCTTGGGATCAATGCCGCGGAGCTGGCGCATCGATTGGGAGTAGGCATCGAGATTGACTATGAAGAAAGCAGCAATCCCAGGCTGGCGGCGGTGCAGTCGTTTATCAATGCCTATCGTTCCTATGTTTATCCCGTGGATGGAAAGGGAACTCAATACGATGCGACGGGAGCGAATCCGGCGGCGCGGCTGACCATTGATCTGGCGGCGGGAGATCGATGGTTGATTGGCTTGTGTCAAAAAGCTACCAGCACTTGGCTCACGACCAGCAGTCCGGTACTGGATTACGCCAATGCTATGGTTCCCAACAAGCAGCCCAGCACTTCCGGAGCACAATCAAACTGGCAGGAACACATCGATGGCAAGCCGACTTACAATCCGCCGATTCCTCCGCTGGCCCCGGCGAAATTTACTGGCAGCCTGTACATCGTGACCGGGAATAGGCCGGCGCCGGAATGCACCAATTTCAGTGCGTCGCTGGAAAATAGCACCGGCAGTTATGTTCAGACCGTGGTTCCCCACGGCGCTGGGACGACCTCTGGAATGCTGGGCTATATGTTCTGGGCGGCGGAGTGTCAAGGGACGCGGACCATTTGTACGACGCCTCCGAACACCTGTGAAGGTGGCGTGGGTGTGGGCGCGAAGACATACAACATTCCAATCCCGATGCCGCCGTTAAGACAGAACTGAAGCAATTGAGGGTGCCCCGCCCTTGTCGTGTTTTGGAGAGACAGGGTGGGGATATTCACGGATTTGAGAGTGCACGACTTCCAGTCGCGCCGATGAAAGCTACCGACAACGCGGCTTCCAGCCGCTGAGCCACGGCTTTTCGAAATCGCGCCAGCGCAACGATCAGTGTAGTCCGCACATTTCTCGTAAGCATAAAAGGTGAGAAGAAGCACGAGGTGTGAGGTGCACATGTGCTCTCATTTTCTATGTGATAAATTTGAAGTTTCGGCTATGAAACATATTGCTGACTGGGCACTGAACGTTGCGAATCTACGCGGAGCATCCTACGCTGACGCTCGCCTGGCTGACGATCGCAGCCGGGGACTGGCCACCAAGAATGGCAAGATCGGCCATGCCGCGGATTCGGAATCGCTGGGGATCGGCGTACGCGTCATCGCCGATGGCGCCTGGGGATACGCTGCGTCCGACGATTTGAGTCGCTCGGCTGTGGAAGCGACAGCGGGGCGCGCCGTGGATATCGCTCGCGCATCTTCGCGGGTGAAGCAGAGCGAAGTCCGGCTTGCTCCCGAAAAGGCGGTCAGCGCGGAATGGACCACGCCGATACAAATTGATCCCTTCACTACTTCCGTGGAACAGAATCTTGATCTGCTGCTCAAGATTGACTCCGAGTTGCGCGCGGTGAAAGGCGTCACGCTGGCTGAGACCAACATGAATTTTCGCCGGGAAGAGCAATGGTTTGTCTCTTCCGAGGGCACCAACATCCATCAGACGAAATATACGACCGGGGTTGGATACGCGGCGCATGCCTTCGCGGGCAGCGACATTCAAAAACGATCTTATCCCAACTCGTTCGGCGGGCAGTGGCAGAACAAAGGCTATGAACTGATTGGCGAACTGAAGTTGGTGGAGAACGCGCGGCGCGTCGGCGAGGAGGCGGTCGCGCTGTTGAAGGCGGATCAATGTCCCGAAGGCGTGTTTGACATCATTCTGGATGGTTCGCAGCTTGGCCTGCAGATTCACGAGTCAGTCGGACATCCCATTGAACTCGATCGCGTCCTGGGTATGGAAGCCAATTTTGCCGGGACGTCATTTCTTACGCTGGACAAGTTGCGCAAACTGCGTTATGGCAGCGATCTGGTGAACGTGGTTGCCGATGCGCGGCAGGAGCATGGCCCGGGTCTGGGAACATTTGCGTTCGATGAAGAAGGCGTGCCGGCACAGTGCACGCCGATCATCACCAACGGATTGTTCACCGGATATCTGACATCGCGCGAGACCGCGCATACCATCGGCGCCAATCGCTCGGGTGGAACTCTTCGCGCTGAAGGATGGAACCGGCTGCCGATCATCCGCATGACCAACATCAGCATTCTGCCGGGAGAAAAGCCGCTGACGCGCGAGCAACTCATCGCTTCCACCAACAACGGCATTTACATGGAGACGAATCGTTCCTGGTCGATTGATGACAAACGCTACAACTTCCAGTTCGGCTGCGAAGCTGGATGGGAAATCAAGAACGGCAAGCGCACCCGCATGCTGCGCAACCCCTCCTACAGCGGCATTACTACGGAATTCTGGAATGCGATGGATGCCATCTGCTCGCGTGACGAATGGGTGCTTTGGGGGACGCCGCATTGCGGCAAGGGGCAGCCGCAGCAGGTCATGGGCACGGGACATGGGGCGGCACCGGCAAGATTTAGGAACGTCAAAGTGGGATCAGCTTATAAGGGGAACTGAAGGCAGCACTTGGCACTTAGCATTTAGTTCTTGAACGGAAGTGCTCGGGTGGAGGGCTTCGGAGATATGGAAATCAGACGGGAAATACCAAACCTCGGAAACGCCAAGTGCCAAGTGCTAAGTGCTGAATTTCTCCGACCTTCATGCTAGACAAAAACAAAGCCGCTGACATCTTCGGGAAGATAAAAAAGTACTCGAGTGCAGACGAGGTGGAAGCTCTCACCTACGGCGGGCATTCGGCGCTGACCCGATTTGCCAACAACACCATTCATCAGAACGTGGCGGAGGAGAATTACGTTGTTTCCGTGCGGACGGCTTTTGATGGGCGCACGGCTCGAGCTACCACTAACAAACTTGATGATGAGAGTTTGAAGCGTGTAGTGGCGGCCTCGGAGAAGCTGGCGAAGGTGCAGCATCCGGATCCCGATCTCTTGCCGATGCCCGAAGCGGGCGGGGGCGCCCGCTCCACACAATCAGATCCAATTCCGAGTAGATATTTTGACGAGACTGCGTCAGTCACCCCAGAGCAGAGAGCCGAGGCAGTAAAAAAGATTGTCGGCGTGGCTCAGAAGCATAAGCTGACGACTGCCGGCATCTTTTCGACTTCGGAAGTTGTGGAAGGGATATTCAATTCGCGCGGGCTGGCGGATTGGTATCGGCAAACGTCGTCGGAGGTGTCGGTCACGATGCTGGCCGCGGATTCTTCGGGGTGGCAGAAAGCG
The DNA here is from genome assembly GCA_001918935.1 of Acidobacteriales bacterium 13_1_40CM_3_55_5. GTDB lineage: Bacteria > Acidobacteriota > Terriglobia > Terriglobales > Acidobacteriaceae > 40CM-3-55-5. Next base: position 32,084 of record MNGW01000101.1, read on the forward strand.
AATTCTCCGAACGTCGCTCAGTTAGACGCGGTCACGCTAGCCGAAATTGCGGCGCGGAAGGCGTTTGAATCCGCAGCGCCGCGCGAAATCCCAGCGGGAAAGTACACCGTCATTCTGGAGCCGGCGGCGGTGCTGGATATTGTTGGGTTCATGTTTTACGACTTTGGCGGGCTGGCGATCCTCGACCAGCGATCGTTTCTCAACAACCGCGTGGGCACAAAACTATTCGGCGAGAACATCAATATTTGGGATGACGTCGGCCACGCGCTGCAGTCGGGCGCACCATTCGATGGAGAAGGGATTCGCCGTCAGCGAGTGCAACTGGTCGAGGATGGAGTAGTAAAAAGGTTGGTCTACGCCCGTGTCACCGCCGAGAGGATGAAGAAGTCTGAGTACAAGGACAAAGTGGGACAGATCGAGCCAACCGGCCACGGATTCCCCATCCCCAACGAAATGGGCGAAGCTCCGATGAACATCGTGTTTGGCGGGACTCGAGAGCCGAAGACTGTGGACCAGATGATTGGCTCCACCGAGCGCGGTATTCTCGTGACGCGGTTGTGGTATATCCGCGAAGTTGATCCCTATGAAAAGATCCTCACCGGCATGACGCGCGATGGAACCTTCTATGTGCAGGACGGCGAAATCCAATACGGAGTGCGCAACTTTCGTTTCAACCAAAGCTTGATCGCGATGCTGTCGAACGTCGAAGAGATGGGAACCCCAGTGCGGGCCAGCGGGGAAGAATCGTTCGATATGGTGGTGCCGGCAATGAAAGTGGGGGAATTTAATTTTACGGAAGTAACAAAATTCTGAAGGCGGCAATTAGCAGTCAGCATTCAGCACTCAGCATTCAGCACTCAGCATTCAGCACTCAGCATTCAGCACTCAGCATTCAGCACTCAGCATTCAGCACAAAAACATCAGCGCTCATCCTGCTCGACGATCTGCTTCGACTTTACGGACTAAGGATGCAAGCATCCGCTTAATTTCGACCACTGCCAAGTTCAGCTGGGTGTAATCCAAATCACTTAGGAAACCAAGATCGTGCGCTAGCAGAAAGTGATATTCCAGTTCGCTGGCGGATCCGCTAGCAATGTTCAGGAAGCGCTGAAACCCAGGATTTCCTCTTTTGCCACAGCCCTCAGCAATGTTCGCGGCAACTGAGGCAGCACATCTACGAATTTGGTTTGCCAATCCATACATTTCTTCCCGAGGAAATGTAGATGTCGCTGCATATGCTGCGAGAGTCAGGCGATGCGCTTTTTGCCACACTTGTAAATCTCTAAAATCTTTCATGGGAAGCCACCTTCTTGTCTTGGCTGAATGCTGACTGCTGAATGCTGGAGAATTTGCTGTGAGCGCCGTCACAGTACACCCTTCCCCGCTGCAATTCCCTGATTCCCAAGCATTTAACCCTGAAAGTGCAATGACTTCGGTAACTTTTCTCTCCTGATTCCGGGGTGTAAGCTGCGACGTAATGTCAGACCAGTGTCGAACCACGGGAAGTGGAAATCCGGGCGTCTCTGCGGAGACTCGGAAAGAGAGTTCGTCTTCGGTGGCAGACAAATCAGGCAAACCAGAGAAGACCGAGAGGAGGACTAGCCGCCGCTATCCGGACATGCAGAGTGCGGTGCGCTTTCCCATCAAGCTGCCGATTTCGGTGAAGTCGAAATCGGGTGACAGCGCGACGCAAACCCAAAACATCTCCGCCAACGGCGTGCTGTTCCAGGTGGACGCAGAAATGCCTGTAGGCTCGATGGTGGATTTCACGATTTCCCTGCCTGCGGAGGTGGTTGGCGCCGAGGCCGACGTCCAGCTCGATTGCCGGGGCCGGGTAGTGCGCAATTTTGAAGAAGGTGGCCGTCGCGGTGTGGGCGTGGTCATTGATGAATATCGTTTTGAGCGCCACTAGGCGCTTGCAAGGGAACTGATGGCGAGCATTCCAGTCAGCACCGAAGATAACATCGAGCAGACGATCCCGGATGAGGGCGGAGGCAGGTTCATCCGCGTCATCGTTGCGGACTCGCAGGCTATCTTTCGCGCCGGACTGCGCAAGATTTTTGCCCTGGAAGACGATATACGAGTGGTCGGACAAGCGGAGACGTTGTCGCAAGCCCTGTCCGCCGCCAAGAGGTTTACCGCCGACATCCTGATATTCGAAGCCTCGCTGGCGCCGAATCCGATTGATGCCGTTTCTGAGTTGTTGCGCCAAGCTCCCAAGTTGCGGCTGGTAGTCATCACCCCAGAACCTAACGAAGAAATTACTCTGGAACTCTTCCGCCGCGGAGCGCACGGAATCGTCTCTCGCGAGGTTGAGCCGGAACTGTTCGTCGAATGTTTGCGCAAAGTATCCAAAGGCGAGCCCTGGCTGGATAGCCGTGGAGTTCAATGGGTTCTGGAAGCATACCGCTCGCAAGGAACGCGCCCCGCTTCATCGCGTGCCAAAGTGCAGTTGACGCCCAAGGAATCGCTGATCGTTTCCTGCGTCACCCAGGGCATGAAGAACAAGGAAATTGCCGTACGGGTGGGCACTACCGAACAAGTAGTGAAAAATTATCTGCGCAAAGTGTATGACAAGCTAGGTGTAGCCGACCGCCTTGAGCTGGCGCTGTTCTGTCTCCACAACCGTATTCTGGATGGCGGCCCCAAGCCCGCCGAACCTACACAACCCTCACCCCCCAATGGCAGTTCCGCGGCGCCTGCTGCAGCAGTTCCGGAAAAAGTAGGGTGATGCTGAGCAGTCAGCATTCAGCACTCAGCACTCAGCTCAGCAAACTCAGCAAACCGCGATGCTACCTTGAGTCCTGTTTATACTCCCGCAGTTTTCGGAAATCCTTAATCACAGAGGACGCAGAGGCTCGCAGCGAACCAGCACCCAGCCATTATCTAAGGAATTGGCTGAGTGCTGAATGCTGAGTGCTGACTGCTGCTGTTGCGCTTCCCAGCGCTGGACCATAAAATCGAAGTAGTTCGAGGGTTGTCGAAGACATCTGCAGCAGCTTCCCACGTAGTTTTTGGTCATTAACACAGTCTTGTACGGGGAGAGATGGCCGAGTGGCTGAAGGCGCACGCTTGGAAAGCGTGTTTACTCGAAAGGGTAACGTGGGTTCGAATCCCACTCTCTCCGCCATTTTTAAACGACTTAGCTAGTCCTGCAATCAGTTTGCAATCACTTTACGAGTTAAGGCAAGCCCTACGACCTTCGAGTGCGCTTGTGCCATCTCATCCGTGACCACGTCGCCGTAGATGTTCATCGTCGTTCTGATGTCGCCATGCCGCATCAGCTTCTGTTGAACAGCAATCGGCGTCCCGACGGCATCCAACCAGGAGCGGTAGCTGTGGCGCAACGAATGTGTGCCCAGTTTCCCGATTCCGGCTTTGGAAGCCGCCTGCTGAAACATCAGCCAGACCCACGGGTACGAAACCGGTAACCGGCCAAGCTTAACTGGGCTAGCAAACATCCAATCTTCATCCAACGAAAATTGGCTGTCCTGCCTCCATGTTTTCAGCGCTTCCAGCATCGCTGCATCGATGGACATCAGTTTGCCTGAGTAGATGGTTTTCACGTCGTCAACTTGTTGGCGGACGATCCCGCGTTCAACTCGAAGCTTGCTGTTGAGCCAGTCCACATCCGACCACCTTAAACCGAGGCATTCGCTGATACGCAGACCAAAGCAAACGCAAACCAGCGAAATCGTGCGGATGGGTTCCTCCAAATGTTCCAGGAACAGTTGGAACTCTTCCACCGTCAGACTGCGAGGTTTCCGCATTCGCTTGGTTGCCCCTTTGATTGTGACCAACTCCATGGGGTTCCGTTGCGTGGGCGCATCGCCGCGCCACATGGCGTAA
>MNGW01000001.1 GCA_001918935.1 Acidobacteriales bacterium 13_1_40CM_3_55_5
CCCCTAACGAGAAAATTACCTGCATAAACAATTCATTGGCACTGATGTTATCCGCGTAGCTGGTGTGGCGGTATTGGCCGCGAATCTGACTGAACTCGCTGGGCCAATAAGTCAGTACCAGCGAACCTCCCTTATCCGTAAGGTTGGCAAACCGGCTGCGGTCGGATAGATCATAGCGTCCCCCCAGGAACCACCGCCGTCCCAGCTGATAGTCGGCTGAAGTATAAAAACCGAACGCTCGTTGCTCAGTTGGAACCTGCTGTCGCTGGCTCCAGATAAACTCGCCGCGGCCAACAAAGGAATGATAGATGGAGCGTCTTAGCGGCTTCCATCGCAGGGTAGCGTCTATCCCGTAAAGCTGAGTCAGGAAATCGGTGCCAAGTTCATTGTGTCCGCGCGCATAAGAAAGGCCAATATCGATGTTGGTTGATTCGTTGATGTCTGCGTAGCTCCGCAAGTGGGCCACGGCGCTGACGTCACTATCACGTGAGGCGTGAAACACGGGGCTGTCATCGGTTCCGGAATCTCCGCGAAAAACCTGGCCAGTCGCCTCAAGGAATAAGCCTTTGGGAGCTGGAATAATGCGCGAAATTGAAACGCCGGCATCGTCGATACCGTCTTCCCCACCGACCAAATTATTCGTGACCAGCGGTCTATCTACCCAAGGCAGGACATGATTGTGCATCATATTGACCTTGCCAAAAACAGAACGCATTTTCCCCACTCTGGCCACGATGCCGGCCGGCAATGCGGTGAATGTGATGTAGCCCTCTTCGAGGTTCACGCCCGACTCACCGAAAGAAATGAAAAAGTCGCCACGTGCGTACGGATCGATGATGGCCTGAAATCCGACCTCGGATTCATGCATCTCGAGCGACGGAGTTGGTTGCACCGAATTGCCGCCGGCCTTGCCGATGAAATCTCCAATCACGCTGATGTCGGGGTTCAGGGCCTTCGCCGAGGCAGAGGCGCCACCGTAAACCGGTAAAGCCCCGGGGGCGACGGGAGGCGCTTCCGCGGGCGTGGGGGCTGGCGGTGGTACGGCCACCTGCGCTTGGGCCGCTGTCGGACCCGAAACTGCAGCAGGTTGGGCGGGAGCGGCCGCTGGCGTGGCCTTCAACATGCGCACTTGGCCTTCCAGCGCGATGATGCGCTCTTCCAAATCTTTGATCCGCTGCTCCATCGCAGATGAGTCTGGTGGATTTTGTGGTGATGGAGTGTTGCTCGGCTGAGCGACGAGTGGAATCGTGAACAGCATCGCCACGCCGGCCCAGGTGATTAAGTTTTTCATTCCATACTCCTCGACCCGGGGAAATCACGGGTATCTTGAGGTTCCATCTTGCGACAGTACAAACGGACTGCTTACGCGCCCGAAAAAATGTAAAAGTGATTGAAGATGACTAATAGGTTGGAGGGGGACGAACGTACAACTGGAAGGATGCCAGTAGGAGACGAGGTTTCATCCAACGAAATCTTACGCGCGATCTAACCCGCAGATTGGAAAAACATGCGGCAAACAGCACCGCCGCGGTGGCTGGCTGAGCCATCAGGCAAGTTAGGCAAAGTGTCGCACTGGAAGAATCCGAACGAGACTCCACTGAGTTCCTGGTATCTAAGTGAGAACCGCAGAGGTGGGTCGCCTGGGCAATGGTAGCCATCACCAAGATGGCAAGGCACAGCCGAGCCAACCATTTCGGTTGTCGGAGGCAATGATTCACAGTTCCTTGCCAGTTAGATGCAGCAATACCGCTGCATGTGGGGCTCGTTCCGGAATGTCCGTGATTCAAGCCGCCACTTTCACTTAGATCCTAGCGAGGCCCTGCTCCCCCCGCCCCAGTACTTTCCGTGACTGGCACCACGATCGCCTGGATGTTCTGTCCGGCAACCATTTTCTGAAACGCCGCTAAGTCGTTCTTCTGTATATCCGTCCATCGGGCGAGGCTAGCCTCAGATTGCTTTTTCAGTTTGTCAAATATTCGATACGCAGCCTCGGTGGGAGCAGAATCGCTTCCGTCACCGACGGCCAGAGCGAGAAATGCCAGCTTGCTGTCCACCTTTTGCGGATAGGCGAGTGAATCTTCGTTCGCCTTGATCTTGACCTGAATCAAATCGTCACGAAGGGAAGCCAGCTTTTGATCCAATGCAGACGCTGATGCCACAACTGGTTTGGTATTGGCGTTGTCAGGCAAACGCTTCTTTAATCCATTCACCTGGAGACGAACATCCTCAACCTGGTTGACTGTGTCATAAACCTGGCTGAGCTGGTCACGAATCTGTATTAAAAGATCGAACTCTTTTTGCAAATCTGCCTGCGAAACGTTCACCCGCGGATCAAGTTTCAGTTCCATGCGAACTGTCTGGCTCTTGCCGTCGACGGTAAAACGTACCTGATATTTTCCGGGCATGGCCATTGGCCCACGGCTGCCGTCTCTGTATTCGAACAAGTAGTAGTCAGGCACGCGACTGGCGCCCTGATAGCGCAAATCCCAGACGAAGCGATTCAATCCGGCTTCTGGCTTGATCTCTTTCTCGGGCTTCTTGTCCTCGGGGTCCAAGGGTTCGTCCAAGTCTTGAGTTTTGTTGCTGGAATATTTGCGCACCACATTTCCGGCGGCGTCGAGGATCTCAATGACGGTTTCTCCTTTGGGTGCTTCCTTAAGAGAGTAGTAGATCACCGCGCCGGGTGGCGGATTCTGCCCCACCAGCACGGGCTTGGGTGGATCCTCCACGTTGTGCATGCGATAAGCAGTGGATGGCGTGTAAAGATGGGCATCTTGCTTGGGAAACTCATCGCCGAATTGTCGCAGCGGCGAAACATCATCAAGGATCCAGAACGACCGTCCATGCGTGGCGAGCACGAGATCGTCATTTTTGACCACCAGGTCATGGATTGGTGTGGTCGGAAGATTGAGCTGCAATGAACGCCAATCTGTCCCATCGTTGAAAGAGACATAAACTCCAGTTTCAGTGCCGGCGTAGAGCATGCCGCGTTTTTTGGGATCTTCCCGGACAGCACGCACGAACGTAGTTTTCGGAATGCCTTTCGTGATTTTTGTCCAACTCTTGCCATAGTCTCCAGTCTTGTAGATATACGGACGATAGTCGTCGAGTTGATGTCGGTCTATTGCGACATATGCGGTCCCGGCATCATGCGGTGAAGCGTCGATCAGGCTGACGCGACTCCACTCCGGCAAGTCCTTTGGCGTGACATTGGCCCAGTTCTTGCCGCCATCCCGCGTCACGTGAATCAGACCATCGTCGGTGCCTGCCCAGATGAGATCTTTTGTCACCGGCGACTCGGCGACCGCGAAGATGGTGTCGTAGTACTCGGTTCCGGTGTCGTCAATATTGATGGGACCGCCTGACGGCTGTTGCTTGCTCTTATCATTGCGAGTCAGATCTGGGCTTATCGCCGCCCAGTGCATCCCTCCATCCGTGGTCTTAAACAAGCGTTCCCCGGCGTGATAAAGCGTGTTTGGATCGTGTGGTGAGATCAGGATTGGGGCCGTCCACTGAAACCGGTGTTCGAGGTTGGCAGCGCCTGCGCCGTCACTCAAATCCGGCGTAATCGTAATGTTTTTGAGCTGGCCATTGCGCTTGTCGTAGCGCGTAATGACGCCTTCATAGTCTCCGGCATACACAATATTTGGATCGGGAGGATAAGGTGCAATGTAGCCAGCTTCCCCGCCGCCAACCGGATACCAGTTGGAGTGATCGATTGCGCCATTGTCGCTGCGGCTGGCAATCGCGATGGTGCTGTTGTCTTGCTGCGCTCCATAGACGTAGTACGGAGTTCGAGTATCGGTAATGACGTGATAGAACTGCGCGGTTGGTTGATTGTCCTCCCGGGTCCAAGTCTTTCCGCCATCTAGGCTCACGGTTGCTCCGCCATCATTGGAGGCGATCATGCGCCGCGAATTTCTCGGATCAATCCACAAGCCGTGATTGTCGCCATGCGGCACTTTGACTTTGTTGAAGTCGCGTCCACCGTCAGTGGACTTGTAGAAATCCACATTCATTATGTAGACAGTGTCCGCTTCCTGCGGATCGGCAACGATGTGCATGTAGTACCAGGCACGCTGCTGGATGGAACGGCCCTCATTCACCGCTTGCCAGGTCTCGCCTCCGTCATCGGAGCGATAGAGGCCGCCTTCATGAGCTTCAATCAGCGCATACACGCGATCAGAATTGGCTGCTGCCGCAACCCCGATGCGGCCGTAGGGTTCTTTGGGCAGCCCATGCTCTTCAAGCCGTTTCCAGGTAGTGCCACCATCGTTGGAGCGATAGAGACCGCTTCCCGGCCCTCCACTGGAAAGACTCCAGGGCGTGCGTCGGGTCTGCCACAAGGAAGCGAAAAGGATATTTGGATTATGCGGATCGAAGGCGATATCAATTCCGCCGGTGTTCTCGTCTTTATAAAGCACTTTCTCCCAAGTCTTGCCACCATCCACGGTGCGAAAGATGCCGCGCTCTGCATTGGGCCCGAACGGATGACCTAACGCCGCCACATAGACGATGTCTGGATTTCTGGGATGAACGATCAGTTTTCCGATGGCGCGCGTATCCCGCAGGCCGACGTTCTTCCACGTCTTGCCACCGTCGAGAGTCTTGTAAACCCCATCACCATGCGAAATGTTGCCACGAATGCAAGCCTCCCCCGTGCCGACATAGACGATGTTGGGCTCCGAGGGCGATACAGCCAGGCTGCCAATGCTCCCAACAGCTTCCTTGTCAAAGAGAGAGGTCCAAGTCATGGCGCCGTCGGTCGATTTCCAAACTCCACCGCCCGTCGAGCCGAAATAATAGGTGTTTAGATCCCCGGGGATGCCGGACGCTGTCAGTGATCGCCCTCCGCGGAAGGGACCGATGGGGCGGTATTTCAATCCCTTGAAGACAGGATCTTCCTTTTTGGCGGGTGCAGCGATGTTCTGCGTGGCCGCGTTTGGAGCGGGCGACACCTGTTCGGTAGGTTTCCTCTCTCGTTCTGTCTTGCTCTGGGCGAAACGGAGACCTATCGCGCACAAGAACATCGGCATGACCAGCCGCGCCGTTCCGCGTACCGCCCGTATGGTGCGATGCATTTGGTTCTCTCCAGAGAAGAAGTGGAATCGCCTATGTTAACGCCTGGACCGGCATCTGGGAAGGAGTGGCGCCAAGAGGATGTGTAAAACTCAAGCTAACTCGCTACGGCTGAATCCGCTTCGGAAGCGCGAAAGCGCGATAAACTCCCCCTGAAAGCGACTTCGGATCCTTCCCCCCGCCCGCCGCAATCACCACGAACTGGAGTCCCTTCACAGCATAAGTAGCAGGAGTGGCATTGCCGGCAAAGGGCAATGTGGTCTCCCACAACAACTCGCCGCTAGATTTGTCGAATGCCCGAAATTTCTTGTCGAAGTTTGTCGCTGCGATAAAGACCAGGCCACCTGCGGTTACGATGGCACCGCCGTAGTTCTCAGTGCCAGTTTTCGTCATGCCCTTGGCCGCAAGCTCCGGATACTCCCCCAGAGGAATCTTCCAGGCATACTCACCCGTGTTCAGATTAATTGCATTCAGCGTGCCCCACGGAGGAACAACCGCAGGATATCCTTCCGGGTCTAGAAACTTGTGATAGCCGGTAAAACGATACTTCATCTGTTGGGGCGCTGGTTGGGACGCCGGGAGCTCTTTGTTTTCACCCGTGGTTAAGTATTCGATGACAGCGGAGAGTTGATCTTCCGCCAGGCTGGGAAAGCCGGGCATCCTCCCCTTGCCCCGCCGGATGACGGCGGTGATCTCTGCGCGGCTGAGACGGTCAGCCACGCCTATGAGTGAAGGAAATTCCGGTGGCGAACCCGCTATATTGTCGCGATGACACACACTGCATTGGCCCAAATAGAAACCTCGACCACTTGGTTCAGCACCGGTATTCTCTGCCAAGGCTCCCGTCCACGCGATATCGTTGGCATTGACGTAGAGAATTCCTGTTTCAGGGTCGAAGGCAGATCCACCCCACTCAGCTCCGCCGTCGAATCCGGGAAACACCAAGGTATCCTGTCCGACGCTGAACGGAACAAATTGTCCCTGATTACGAAACTTTCGGAAATGTTCGAGCGCCCATTGATGAACCTCGAGGCTGCGGCTGGTCAGCATGTTTTCCGTGAGATCTTGACGCGCAAATGCCGTGGGCGCGGATGGAAGAGGCTGTTCGGCGGCAGCAATTTCGCCCTGCACCGTGCTGGGAGGATACTTGCGATATTCGATGGGAAAGAGCGGCTTGCCAGTCGTGCGTTCGAACAAATAGACGAACCCTTGTTTGGTCGTCTGCGCAACCGATTCAACGTCCTTGCCGTCACGTTTCACAGTTACAAGTGTCGGCGGTGAGGGGAAATCCCGGTCCCATAAATCGTGTTTTACAGCCTGGAAGTGCCAAAGCCTCTCACCAGTCTCGGCGTTCAGGGCGATGAGGCTGTCGGCAAATAGATTGTCGCCTAATCGATCAGCACCGTAGAAATCGAATGCGGCCGAACCGGTGGGAACATAGACGATGCCTCGCTTCACGTCCACTGCCATGCCCGTCCAGTTGTTGGCCCCACCGGTGTACTTCCAGGCGTCCTTAGGCCACGTGTCGTAACCAAACTCCCCCGGGTGCGGAATGGTGTGGAAGGACCAGCGCAGCTGGCCGCTGCGAACGTCATAGGCGCGGATATCACCCGGAGGCGCTGGCAGGGTTTCAGGCAGGCGGCCGCCAACGATGATCAGGTCTTTATAGACGCTTGCTGGACTGGTCAACGCAACCGACTGCAATTCAGGATTGCGCCCAAGACCATCTCGCAAATCAATCCGTCCATTGTTTCCAAACACAGGAATCGGCTTGCCGGTCGCGGCATCCAGAGCGTAGACGAAGTTCATGACACCGACCAGGATTCGTTTGTCCTGCTTGCTGGACCAATATGCCAAGCCGCGATCCGGTTGCGTACCTTTTGTGCCGGAATCGAATTTCCACAAAAGATTGCCCGTTGCCGCGTCCAAAGCGAAGACTTTCTGTGTGGGTGTGATCCCGTAAAGTATTCCGTCAACAATGATGGGGCTGGTCTGCAGGCCGCCGCGTTCGCCGGTGTCAAAACTCCAGGCCACCTCGAGTTGCTTAACGTTCTTGCGATTGATCTGCGCTAATGGAGAATAGTGGATATTTTCTGACCTTCCGCCATAAACCGGCCAATCCTGCGTTTCCGGCACCGCTGGATTGTCTTCCCACTTCGCCGAGAGCATCGCGACGCAGGCTAACAATGTGTAGAGAGCACGACTGATGGGAATCTGCACGGCGAAAGCATAGTACATCCGTCACAACCCACGGTTCCAATCCTTGGAAGTGCTGCTCGCCGTTGCCGCTTGCCGCTCTCCCGCTGAACCGTCCACATCATGTTTGGAAGAAGTTGGGAGCCTAAACCACGAATCCGGGAACGCGCCGGCTGAATTCGTTAGCGGGTGCAAAGAAAAGACATGGTTGGTGACAGCCGTCACAGACAGACAATATGGTGTGCACATACCTTTCCTGAGTACCCACTGGAATTCTGCTTTTGCGCCTACATTCTGGCTGGGACGAACTGGTGAATTTGAATTTTCGTCTGAAGTTCCTTCACTGAGCGCCGATAAACAACGGGTAACAGAACCCTAGTTTCAAATGTAAGTGAGGGGGCGAAGCTGTACCTGGTTCAAGAAAAATGACACTTCCTCTGGAGTGCGATTTGAATGTTGAAGTCAGCAAGTTGGCAGCGCGATCTTCCGCGGGGTACCCAAAGTCGAAACAACCTGTCTCACGATGGTACGCAGCGTATACCTGTCCTCGCCATGAAAAGTATGTGGCCAGGCAATTGGACGAAAGGTGTATCGATACTTTCGTGCCGCTGTATCGAAGTCTGCGACGATGGAAAGACCGTCGCACGCAAATTGAATTGCCTCTCTTCCCCGGCTACGTTTTCGTACATTTTAACTTGGAACAACGGCTGCGCATATTGGAACTCCCCGGCGTGGTTCGGCTGGTGAGTTTCAATGGCCAACCGGCGACGCTACCGGAATACGAGATCGAGACGTTACGAAAAGGTTTGGACCTGCAGATCTACGCCGAACCTCATCCTTATTTGCACGTGGGCCGAAGGGTACGCGTGTTGCATGGGCCCATGGCTGTACGGAAGGCATTCTAGTGCGGAAAAAAGATAAATTTCGCCTAGTGATTTCTCTTGAGGCAATCATGCGTTCCACTGCGGTGGAAGTTGACGCCGCCGATGTGCAGCCGGCCTGACGCCCGCGGCTTTTCGCGGTTCTCCAAGCTTTCGTCATTAATAGAGGCAAGTATGCGGCGACTATATCGAATCTTTGTAGTCCGGCTCACGCTGGTTGCAACTTTTTCTTGCGCCGTTGCGACCCAGAGCCAGTGGTGGGTCCCGAGTTGCTACGCCCCCACATCCGAGGCACAACAAGAAGCGGACCAGAAGGTTTCCCTGTCAGCCCACAAGATCATCGAGATCCTGCGACAGGATCCCGGCCAACTGCTGCAGGTGAAAAGAATGTTGATCCAGAAGGCCTATGAGCAGGGTCGCATCCTCGAGTCCTCGGATCTGACCGACGAGGCACTTTTCCGCCTATTGCGCGAGGACGAAGTCGTCCGGGCCCTGGCAACTCGCGTAGTCGAAAATCGTTTCTACGTCCGGGCAAAGCCCGCGCGGCAAGAAATTGAAGGCAAGCGACCTGAGGTGGACGACCAACGTCAGGGACCTGAACCAGACCGACCCACGCAGAAATCTCCTACATCGGATCAAGTCCAAAGAGCGAATGGCCGAGAAGATGATGATTGGTCCGAACAACAGCGCAATACCGAGAATCACAGAAGGTCGAGACCAGGTGTTGAGTCTCCGCTACGACCGGATCGCGATCCGGAGATTTCTGTGCCAAGAAATCCCGCTCGCGCCGTGGATCGCGCTGAACTGGAACAGAATCCCAATATTTTCGAAAATATGGGAAGCGATGCCAGCCGCATGGCTCGGATTCATCCCGAAGAATTGGCTGGCCTGCTGAGCGTTGTGTCACCGTCCTCCCAACGACTTCTGAGTTGCATGGGAATCTTGAACTGGAAGACGCTCTCATGCAACGGGGCAAGAGTAAAGATGCGGAACTGATCCGGCGCTTGTCCGGCCTGATTGAAATCCGAACGGTGCACCAGGAAGCCCCATTAGGATTGGCCGATGCTATTCGAAGCTATTCGAAGCGCTTGCTCTCTGGTGGGTAACGAACCTTTCGCAGTCATCCTGCCGGATGTTCTAATTGACGCCCCGATCCCGTGCCCCCGCCAATTAATAAGCTGTTACGAAAGACATCCAGGGTGCATCATTGCAACACGCACTATAGATCCCGCCGAAGCGGATCGCTTCGGAGTACTGGATGTCGTACCGCTTCCCGACGCTGGAGACGGGCGTACACTGCGCGTCGTTAGCGTAACTGAACGTCCGCAGCCCGGATCACCATTTTCCCACTACGGCATTTTTGGCAGATACATTCTTGAACCCGCAATCTTCTCCAGTATTGACCGCACCTCGCCGGGGTTTGCCGGTGAACTGCAGCTTGCCGATTCGCGCCTGCTGAGTGCAGAGCGCGCCCCGCTTTACGCCTACCTTTTCCAGGGAGCGCATTACGACGCGGGAAACAAACTGGGTTTGGTGCAAGCCACGGTTGCCTATGCTCTGAAAGACCCCGAGCTTGCCCAGCCTTTGCAGACGTATTGGGAACGGCTACAACCGCCGAAGATTAAAGTCGCAGTTTGAGCTGCGTTCTCGCGAGGGAGGAAGCCATTCGGATTCTCCAGCAACTGGATCAAGACAAGATCGAGCAAATGCTCGACCTTCTATTGGAAGTACGGCAGCGCGGTGGACGCGTCTTCTTTCTGGGGGTAGGCGGAGGGGCTGGCCATGCTTCTCACGCGGTACAACGACTTTCGCAAGATTGCAAGCATCGAATCTTACACTCCTACGGATAATGCTTCCGAATTAACTGCCCGTATCAACCATGACGGATGGGAAACATCTTATAGAAACTGGTTACAAGGCAGCCGATTGCGTCCGACAGATGCGGTGTTCGTCTTTTCCGTCGGCGGTGGCGATGCCCAACTTGGAATCAGTGCCAACCTGGTGAGCGCGCTTCAATATGCCAAACAGGTCGGGGCCCGGATCTGTGGCATTGTTGGTCGCGACGGCGGATTCACCGCCCAGGTGTCCGATGCCTGCGTTCTGATTCCTGTGATCAATCCCGAAACCATTACACCGCACACCGAATCATTCCAGGCTCTGATCTGGCATCTGCTCGTTTCCCACCCCAAGCTCAAGGCCGCGGAGATGAAATGGGAATCCATCGCCTCCGCCACCGAGCAGTCACTGGCTTGAACCAGGTTTTCCCGCTTCTGTGGCTCTCTCATGAGAACGCTTCCGCCCGCATTATTACTGCCCGTGAATTAGTTCCGCCTGGCTGTATCTCTTCCTGGTAGTTGTTGATCCAACCATACACCCAAGGTCTAACTCAATTACAACTAAGGTAAGGAGACGTGTTTCTGCCTTGGGGTGCGGTAGTCTGAGGTGCAAAGATTTGCGCAAAACAGATATGGCATCAGATCACCGCGCTTTGGATGCCTCCGATTTAAATTTGTAATTGGCGAAAAGGGCAGACCTCTTTCTCCGGTACGTCATTCGGTGCCTTGGCAACTAAGGGGTGCTAGGATATAAGAGCCGTAACAGTCAACTGGAGGCTACATGGCGGATCTAACTAAAGCCTTGCGGCAATTACGCGAGGAACGAAGTCGCACTCAAAAGCAACTGAAGCGGTTGGATGAGGCTATTGACGTACTCGGTAAGGTCGTATCGGGTTCAGGCGGAGGGCAGAGAAACGGAAGACATGGACCGCGAAAGCTCTCGGTGGCCGCGCGCAGGAGAATCGCGGAGGCGCAGAAAGCGCGCTGGGCGAAATGGAAACTAAAGCACGTGAAGAAAGTTGCCTGAATTGAATACTCCGAAAAAACCAGAGCGGGCACAAACCCGCTCTCGTTGTTCGGTGGCGACGGTTTAGTCGCGAGTAACGTCTGAGCCTTCAGCCGGCTCCGATCGCTCAGTGCCATGTTGTAGCCTGATCATGCGCGGCGTCGTAACCCGAACGGAATCACTCTAGCCCGTCTGCCGGTTTTTCCTATTGCGGACGTTCCCTGCGCCGGAGATACGTGGTGGACGTGCCGGGACACCTCAATTGTTGATGTCAGTTTTCGGCGATTACTTCTAAGCTTCCGTTGGCGGGGTGGCTTGAGCATTTCCACCACGGCAATCGCCCGATTGATGCGCCGGCGCTGCTTTTTCAACTCGGACAAGATTCCCTCCACATCCATTCTCTCCTCCTCCTGACCCGAAAAGGTCGATTTCTTATCACGCCAGGGAAGCCTGTCTGCAGATGAAGGATTCTTGTTCGGATTTCAGAACAAGACCGATAATCAGACTTCCTCGGGGAATCGCCAAGTCATTCCGGAAAGTCAGGGATTACCAAGTCACGGCCCGATGAGCGGCAGTCCCCCCGTGCGTGCTCCAGAACGGACCGGGGTTAAGTGGTAAGTCTCGAGTGGAGAGGAATTTGGTGATGTCTGGCGATACCCAAGGCACGAGATTGTGGCCAACGGGTGGTGACTACGCCTTCGGCTCACTGCAAACAACAGCGCCTTTCTCGATCCTAGGAAGAGCAAAGAATGTTCTTTGACCATGCTTTTCGCCGGTTAGAGTTGTTGCCCCGCCAAGAAACGGAAGAAAGGACATCCTGTTCGTCTTCGCGTCTTCGAGAACAATTTTGCCGCCATCCTCGGGAATCTGCAGCGGGTTTTCGTGACCGCGCAAGCCCTTGAAATTTGCTATGAAGACACAAAGCTTGCCGTCAACTTTGGCGATATGCGTAGCCAGGCTGGGTGAAAGTTGGACCGTGATCTTGGCTCGAGGGATAGCACTGGCTGCGAAGTTCGGCTCACGGCTAGGAGTGATGTGCTTGAAATCCTTTTCCAACGCCGCCATGTAGGACTTGCCGGGATCGGACTGATCGCGAACTACATTTGCCCGCCACGGCAACTCGGTCGCGTCGGTTCCATAGATTAAAAGCCGGTTACCATCTGCAACGTAGCTCCGCAACCACGCTCTTTCATCATCATTCAGGATGCGGACGTCGGGCAGAACCAGGGTCTTACCACGGAAAGCTTGCAAAGTTCGAGGTGTGACAACCTGATATTCGAGATGGCTCTGCAGTAGCAGAATCATGATTCCCCGAAATGAGGGAACGAATTCGCGCGCGAAGTAATTTCTCGTGGCAGGAGAAAAATAAACACCGATTGGATCCACTCGCTCTCGTGACCCGTAGAAAACCTTCTGGTGCTTCTCAATCCAGCGAAAAATCCGCTGCCGTGTAGGCAAGTCGTTGGACCCTGACATGGAGTGCCCTTCCGCGTCCCAGAAGTTGGCACCTACCATCACTTGCGACATCGACAGATTCTGCATGGACTGCCCAGCATCAACGCGCCGATCTCCGTCCCACGAATAGTTAAGAATCCAGGTGGCTTTACCTTCAGCGAATGCCCGAAATGTCGCCATCCCTACTTGGTACTCGAACCAGTCCAGTTGGCTGCGGGACGATGCCATGTGATCGCCACTGCCAAATTCATATTCGTGCGCAATTGCGTCGCTGACAGGGTAGAGACTGTAAACATCCGCGCCCACGCGAACGGCTTCTTCTTCAATCCCCGGATAAATTTCGGGGATGGTCTTGATCTCGGGATTCACTGACTTTGCAGTTCGATCAATTTCCTGTACGAAATCGGTGATGGTCTGAATGCGGAAATCAACCCATTTCCGAAAATTGGGAGCGGAAAAATCACCGAGCTTCAACTCTCGTCGGGCATCCAGCCCGGTGTGTTGCCGGAACGCAGCAACGGTGTAATCGTCGAAGCTGGCCCAGCTATCTTCCCAACCGTCAAAATGGGTCATCCAATAAGGAATGTCTACGTAGATACCATCGATACCGGTAGCTGCGATCTGCCGGACTCTTTCCATGTAGATCTTGCGCCATTCCGCGGCGTAGGGACTGATCCAGACATCCTCGTCGCCCTTGGCGATCCAAAATGCGGTGCCTCCACCGAAGACGGCCGGCTCACCTGAGATTTTTCTCTGCAACCAATCTGGATGGTCTTTGCCTAATGTGTGCGGGGTCTGATCAGCGTTTGCGGTAATGCATTCGGTACCGGCGATGTATACGAACGCGCGATTGCCCGCACGGTGCGCCTCCTTCGCGATGGCACGAATCGCTTTGAGTTTCTCAGTGGGATCAAGGAAGCTTTGGTATCTGCCCGTAATGTCATTATCTACCTCAATGCCGAATACGTGGCTTTCGGTAGCTTGGCGCACGATCGTCTGCGCATTATTTCGCTGCAAACCGTAGGCGCCGATTCGCACCACGTGTATCCAATCCATGCTGGCCGGTTGGGGCGCACTCGCGACCAGCCCAGAGGCGGACAAGACGAGGACACAGAGCGCCAGTCCGACATTCGGATTGAACCCTGCCTTTGGCATCTGCTTCCTCATGCGCCAGTGGAATCTGCTAGTCCGGAATGGTAAACATGATCCCCCTGGCATTGGCCACGAATCATACACGCACGGCGATCGTTATCTGTGTCGGCTACAATGATCCGACTCTTACGGAGGCTTATGCGCTCAAGGCGGCTGCCGTTCCTTGTACTGTCATTTGTGTTGCTTTTTCGCCCCTTCGGAAGCGCACAGCAGGCGGGCACGCTGGCGCCACTGGTGCAGAATTATGTCCGGGTGAACGCGCCCAAAGTTATTCTCGCGCGTGTTCGCGTGATAGATGGGACCGGTCGAGCTCCGCAACAAGATCAGAATATCGTCATCGAGCGCGGAAAGATTACTTCCGTCGAAGCTGGCTCTGACGTTTCTCCGACCAACAGCGTCACGGTCCTTGACCTCCGCGGATACACGGTGATGCCTGGCATCGTGGGCATGCACAATCATCTCTTTTATATCGCGCGGCCCAATTTCAAAGCCGATTGGAGCTGGGAGGAGCCGTTGCTGGTTCCACAGATGACATTTTCTGCTCCACGGCTATATCTGGCCGCAGGTGTGACAACGATGCGTACCACTGGCAGCGTCGAAACTTACGCGGACCTGAATCTCAAGCGCAAGATTGACGAAGGCAAACTGCCCGGCCCCCACATCGATGTGACCGGACCATATCTCGAAGGCGCGAACAGCTTCGCTATCCAGATGCACGAGCTCAGTGGCCCGGACGAAGCGAGGCAGATGGTGAACTACTGGGCCGACCGCGGCGTTACATCTTTCAAAGCGTACATGAATATCACGCGCGCGGAATTAAAGGCGGCGATTGAAGAAGCCCACAAGCGTGGCATCAAAGTGACTGGCCACTTATGCTCGGTAACATATAAAGAAGCGGCGGAACTGGGGATCGACGACCTTGAGCATGGCTTCTTCGTGAACACTCAACTCGATCCGGACAAGAAGCCCGATGTTTGCTCCGCCAGCGAAGGGGATTACACTATCGAGCATATGGATCCAAATGGTCCGGAAGCAAGGGATCTCATCCAGACGCTGGTCAACCACCACGTAGCAGTGACTTCCACACTCCCTGTGTTTGAAACTTCCCTGCCAGGAAGGCCGCCTTTGCAACAACGAGTCCTGGATGTGATGACTGCGGAAGCGCGTGAGGCGTATCTTTACTTTCGCAACCGGCCTACCGTCAAAGAGCCGCCGAAAGTTGACCCTGAGGCGCTTTTCAAACGTGACATGCAACTGGAGCGCGCATTCGCCGCTGCTGGAGGACTGCTAGTGGCGGGTCCCGACCCAACAGGCAATGGAGCCACCGTTCCCGGTTTCGGCGATCAACGCGGAATCGAACTCCTGGTGGAAGCCGGGTTTTCGCCGCTAGAGGCGATCAAGATTGCCACATTGAATGGCGCAACTTACATGGGCAAACAGGACCAGATAGGATCTATCGCCGCGGGAAAGAATGCAGACCTCGTAGTAGTAAAAGGCGATCCGGCAACGCATATCGCGGACGTGGAAAACGTCGAAATCGTTTTCAAGGACGGCATTGGCTACGACTCGAAGAACCTGATCGATTCGGTGAAGGGACGCTACGGCCAGTACTGAATCCAAAAGAGCAAGCCACGAGCTGCCATTCCTCTACTCAACAGTAAGCAACTTTGTGAGCGACCCGAGACATAGGTAACAGATCGTACCGGACACAGAGGTTACACTTTTTCCCCTTTTGGGGAGGAAGTGATGCCGTGGAAGGAGTGTTCGGTGATGGATGAAAGGCTACAGTTTGTGGCGGAACTGTGCGGGGAGTTCGGAATCTCCCGCAAAACCGGCTACAAGATCTTCGATCGCTACCAGGAATGCGGGGTACAAGGACTGACCGATAGGAGCCGACGTCCCTTTCGGTAGGCCAACCAACTTCCCTTTCAGGTGGAGAACTACATCCTGAACGTGAAGCGCGAGCACACCAGCTGGGGCGCCCGTAAGATCCGAGAGCGCCGGCTCCGGAGGTTCTCCGGCATCCCCATCCCTGCCAAAAGCACCATCCATGCGGTGCTGGATCGCCACGGTCTGGTGGAGCGCCGCGGTCGCTTGCGCCATCGTGCTCACGGAACCGCTTTATCCTTAGGCCAGAAACCGAATGAGCTGTGGTGCACCGATTACAAGGGCGAGTTCTTGCTGGGGAATCATCAATACTGCTATCCACTGACGGTCACCGATCACGCTAGCCGTTTTCTCCTCACCGGTGAGGCTCTTTCTTCCACCTGCGAAGATTACGCTTTTACCGTGTTTGAGAAGCTTTTTAAGGAGCGCGGCCTGCCCGCCAATATCCGCAGTGACAACGGCGTTCCCTTCGCTTCCGCCCACGCCTTGTTTAACTTGAGCAAGCTGGCAGTCTGGTGGCTCCGGCTGGGGATTGGCATTGAACGAATCAAGCCCGGCCATCCCCAGCAAAACGGCCGCCATGAACGCATGCATCTTACGCTGAAGAAAGAAGCCACCAAGCCGGCTGTGGTAATCTTCCTTTGTGAAGCGGAGTGAAATAGCGAAGTATTTCGCCAAGTTCGGGAAACGGGGCGGCAAGGCGCGCGCCAAGAAACTCACAGCGGTGCAGCGTAAGGAAAGCGCCCGGAAGGCGGCTCAGGCTCGCTGGGCCAAGGTCAAGAAAATGGGAATCGCGAACCTCGACCGGCGAGGCCCTTATGGGTAAGGGTTGGTATTGGAAAAGTTGGCACCTGATGCCAATCGGCAAGACAAGGCAGATCTCCGAGGAGGGGATATGACCGTCAAGCGTCTGTTCAGTGGCGCAAGGTTCATCGGCGAGGCGGAGGGTGAGAGACGTACCTACTACGTCTTTCAGGGGGAGAGTGGCTATCTAGTGGCCACTCCTCAGTCGGCCAGAAACTATTCCGTCACGCTTGTCCAGAATGATGTTCCAGATGTAATCAGTCGCAAATTCAAGGGCAAGCAGTTGACGGTTAGTATGTTGAAATCGA
>MNGW01000023.1:0-9928 GCA_001918935.1 Acidobacteriales bacterium 13_1_40CM_3_55_5
CGACGGAAGTGATGCGCATGGCGGATCCGAGTGGAAAGGTGGGCCATGCGGAAATCAAGATCGGCGATTCTGTGATCATGATGGCGGATGAGCATCCAGAGATGGGACATCGCAGCCCGCAGTCGCTGGGCGGGTCGCCCGTCGGCATTCTTCTCTATGTCAAGGATGTAGACGCGACCGTCGAGAAGGCGGTGGCAGCCGGCGCAAAGTTGGAGCGGCCGGTGAAAGATCAGTTCTATGGAGATCGTTCTGGGCAGATAAGAGATCCGTTTGGACATATGTGGTGGGTCTCGACACACAAGGAAGATGTGCCGCCGGAAGAGATGGAGAAGAGAGCGGCCGCGGCTTATAACCAGAAATAGAGGGCGCGGCTAAAGCCGCTTCTTATTGGCGCTGGATCGAAGCGCTGAAGCGCTGCGCCACCCACTAGGAAAACCGCTCCGAAGGAGGCGAGATAATCGAGGCCTTTCTTCCCTTGTCGGGAGAGAGGTCCTCGCGCCGACGCGGGGCGGGGGCCTCCGCCCCACATACAAGCGGGGCTACTTCAGTGACTTTGGCTCGGAACGATTTTTGGGCGAGTGTTGGTTGAGCAGAGAGATAAGCTCGTGGCCGGAGGCCGGCACTCCCGCTTTTCCCTGGCGCAGGATTTCCTTTACCGTCAATTTGCGACCGTAAAGTTTCTCGTTCGCCCGGTTATCGGGGCGCAGAGTTGAGCCTTCGAGTGAGACGCCGGCGAACAATCCGCGGGAACGGGAGTAGGAAAGAATTTCCGCCCGCATCACTACGTCAGTAGCGCCGGTTGCGGCGCGGCCTTTGGGACCAGCGGCGGCGGCGGCATCGGCGCCGAGCTTGACTTTGCTTCCCATCAGCGACTCCGCGCCTCGGGGATTCATGACCAGCAAAACGAAATCAGTCGCTTGTCCGCCTAATTGTAGGCCGATATTTCCACCTTCCAGAGCGTACATGGCGACACCGCCCCAGGGGCCGGTGAAGTGCTGGCCAGTGCGGCACGTCATCACACCGCGACCATAGCTGCCGCCAATGCCGATGGCGAATTTCTTGACGGAGGGCAGTACGATCACGCACTCGGCACGATCAATCAAATCTTTAGGAATGTTGTCTGGGATGTCGATGATCTCTTTCAACACCTGGCCAGCTTCTTTTATGCGATCCGATTCCTTTTCGTTATTGGCAGCAAGCGCGGGTGTCAGGAAAACACACACCAGAAGAATCGCGGACTGCAGTCTCATAAATCCTCCCTGATGAGCCTTTATTTTACGATGCAAACAACGCAAAAATTTGCTCGCAAAAGGCCATACTCGTAACTGACAGAGCACGCAAGGCTTGTCCACTTATGACCAAACGCGTGCTCCTTTTGTAACTTGGCACACGTAGTAGAGTTGCCTACAGTCGAAACAGTAAAAGCGGCTGGCAGAGGGGCTTTCGGCCCGTCACGTGCATCTATATAAGCGTGGAAGTGTTTAGCCGTGGTTTGCAGTGAAAATTTGGGACTGGTTGGGAATGAAGTACACAGCGTCTTTTTTTTATCTCGGGGCCCTTGTTCTGGCGATGGCGTGCTTGCCATTGCTGGCGCAGTCGCCTTTTGTTGCCGATGCGGGGACAAAATTCCCAGTTGTTTCGCCCGGTGTTGTGTCGCGCAGTATGGATTCTGGCGATTCCGCAGATACCGTCCTTACCATCAAGAAACGTGTAGACGAGGTGAACGTTTTATTCATTGCCACCGACCGGCACGGGAAGTTCGTACGCAATCTGAACCAGGGCGACTTCTCGATTCTCGATGACCACAAACCCCCGCAATCGATTGTGAAGTTCATCCGGCATACCGATTTGCCGCTCGAACTCGGGCTTTTGGTGGACACCAGTGGTTCAGTTCGCAGCCGGTTTGACTTCGAACAAGAGGCGGCGATTGGTTTCTTGCAGCACACCTTGCGTCCCAATTTCGACAAGGCTTTTGTGATGGGCTTCAATGGCCGCAGCCAGGTGGTGCAGGACTTTACGGATAACGCAACCTTGCTGGCGACAGGCGTGCATCGTTTGCGTAGCGGCGGCGGTACGGCGATCTTCGATGCCATCTATCGCGCTTGTCGCGACAGACTTATCAAGGGTAAGGCGGATCATCCGGTGCGCCGTGCCATCGTCGTGGTAAGTGATGGCGAGGACAACCAGAGCGATGTCAGCAAGCAGCAGGCGATTGAAATGGCGCAACGGGCGGAAGTGATTATTTATGCGATTTCCACCGATGACAGCGGCTTGATCCTGCGCGGCGACAAAACCCTGCAACAGCTTGCAGATGCTACCGGCGGACGGGCATTTTTCCCGTACAAGATGAAAGACATCAAGAATTCGTTTGCCGCCATCGAAGATGAGTTACGCAGTCAGTATGTGGTTTCATACCGGCCCGCCGATTTCAATGCCGATGGACGCTTTCGCGCCATCGAAATTACCGCTTTGAAGAAAGATCTCCAGGTTCGATCGCGCAGAGGCTACTACGCGCCTCGGCAATAGCTCCCACCTCGCAAGAACTTAAACCTCTAAACCACAGAGAAGCACAGAGGGAATTCTTTTCAAAAATTGCAGGATTAGAGAATCACTCTTTCGTCCCCGACTCGCCGTGTTACGTGCTCACGATCCAGGTACTCGAGTAACGGAATCGCGTATTTCCGACTGACGCCAGCAAAATCTTTGAAACGGGCGACGTCCATTTTGGGTGTGGTTGTCTTTTGTTCTGTCATGCGCTTGCGGAGACTTTCTAGCGCATCCCGGTGAAATACCAGATCCTCGGAAATCTTGACTAACACTTTATCGCGCAGCAACAGAGTGACGATTTTCTGAGCACGGGTTCGGTCCACTTTGAGCCCAGCCAACACGTCCTTGAGGGCTGGCACTTTCAGGCCGGCGGAGGCGAAAGCGCTCTCGATCGTTTTCTTCGATTCCGCCTCTTCATCTTTCATGATCACGCTGTGTCCGGGCAGCCGCACGAATTCGCCGATAACTTCCAACTTTTTGTCGGCCACTAAGCGGGTGACTGCGAGGTCGAAAACCTCGGGGCCCACGTCGAGTTTCTCCCGTAAGGCTTCTTTGCTCATGCCAGCGACCAGCGGATTGCGTCTGTGAAATTCGCTTACGGTTTCGGTCAGGGCGAGCTTCACCGCCTCGATTGCGGCCGTCTGGATTAACAGATCTCCGGCGCGTAGGACGTGTACTTTCTGCGTTGGGTCGGCCAAATGCTTTTCGATTAACTCCCGCCGCATTCCAGTCTCGGCAATAGCCTGGGCGAAGGAAAGTCCACGGTCGGAACGGCGAGCGATTCGCGCTTTCAGAATCTCAGGTGGGTTGTTGCTGACGAGAATCTTTAGGAAAGAAGCTTGCGCATGTTTGATGGGCCGAGGCAGAGGCCAGGCGTCCAACACGATGCCTCCACCGATTGTGATCACGGGAGAAAACTGGCGAATGATGAAGCGGTCACCTGGCAACAGCAGCAAGGGATCAGCGAGGTGGAGGTTGGCAAAGGCAGTCTCTCCGGACGCGATTTGTTTTTGTTCATGGAGCACGATCTGGGCGATGGTTTCCGAGGTATAGACGTGCAGGTGGACGCGGGCATGGTCCTTCAGCGGTTTGGCGGAAGGCAGAAGGGATAACGACACCTCGGCGCGCCGGGTGGAATGAAAAGTCGCGGCAGGCGCCAGCATCATGCCGCGTTCGAGATCTGCCTTGGCCACACCGGCCAGGTTCAAGGCGGTGCGTTGACCGGCCAGCGCCTGCTCCGCGGGTTGCCCGTGGACCTGGACGCCGCGCACCCGCACGCGTTGTCCCTGGGGAAAGACTTCGAGTTCTTCGTCTTTGCGGATACTGCCGGTCACGAGCGTGCCGGTCACGACCGGGCCGAACCCCTTCATAGTGAAAACGCGATCGATGGGGAGGCGAGCCAGAGCGGTCGAATCTTTGGCTGGTACTTCAGAAGCCATCTTCAGCAACGATTGCTTGAGTTGATCGAGGCCCGCGCCGGTGATGGAACTGACCGGGATGATGGGCGAATGAGATGCGTCGAGAAACGAACCTCGCAAGAAGTCTTCGACCTCGAGTCGAACGACGTCCAGAGTTTCACGGTCAACCAGATCAGATCTGGTCAGCACGGTGATTCCGCGGCTCACGGAAAGCTGGCGGCAGATGTCGAAGTGCTCGCGGGTCTGGGGTTTAATTGACTCATCGGCAGCAATCACCAGCAGGACTAAATCAATTCCACCGATGCCGGCCAGCATGTTGCGTACGAAGCGCTCGTGGCCGGGGACATCTACAAAGCCCAGGCGAAAGATTTCGCCGTCAGGTCCGGGCAAATCCAGATGAGCGAAGCCGATGTCGATGGTGATGCCGCGGCGTTTTTCTTCTTCCAGACGATCGGCGTCGATGCCGGTTAGAGCCTTGACCAGAGCGGTCTTGCCGTGATCAATGTGTCCGGCGGTACCTACGATTACTGACTTCATGCGTGAACAGTATAGTGGAGCAGAGCGCTGCTGTTGCCGCGGGAGCCTGAGCATTCAGCAATCAGCAACTGCTTTGTTGGAAGAGCTCACATCTTCTCTACACAGCTGTGCTGCGAAATGCGACAATAGTGTTGAATTCCCTATGAACATGTCTCAAACCCTGGGCATCTCGCCGGAGGTGATCCGGGAGCACGGCCTCACGCCGGAAGAATACGAACAAATCAAGCAACTGCTGGGTGGACGCGAACCAACCATTACTGAGCTGGGAATTTTCAGCGTCATGTGGAGCGAGCATTGCTCGTATAAATCTTCACGCGTGCATTTGAAACGGTTGCCGACGCGCAGCCGTCGCGTGGTGCAGGGTCCGGGAGAGAATGCGGGCATCATCGATATTGGCGACGGGTGGGCGTGCGCGTTTAAGATTGAATCGCACAATCATCCTTCGTTCATTGAGCCTTTTCAGGGGGCTGCTACGGGAGTTGGCGGGATTCTGCGCGATATTTTCACTATGGGAGCGCGTCCCGTGGCGGTGATGGATTCGCTGCGCTTTGGGCCGATTCAAGAGTCAAAAGCCGCGGGCGCGGGCGCCCGCGCCACACAAGAAATTCACAGGAATCATTCGGTGCTCGAGGGCGTGGTCAGCGGGATCGCCTCTTATGGAAACTGCTTTGGGGTGCCTAACCTTGGTGGGGAGACAAAATTTGAAGATTGCTACTCGGGGAATCCGCTGGTGAATGCGTTTGCGTTGGGGTTGGTCCGGCGCGACCAGATTTTTTATGCGCGGGCTGCGGGAGAGGGCAATCCGGTGATTTACGTTGGCTCAAAAACCGGACGCGACGGGATTCACGGCGCCACCATGGCCAGCGAGGAATTCAGCGAAGCATCGGAAGCCAAGCGGCCCAATGTGCAAGTTGGGGATCCATTTCTTGAGAAGCTGTTGCTTGAAGCTTGCCTGGAAGCCATGCAGACTGGCGCCGTTATCGGCATTCAGGACATGGGCGCTGCCGGGCTGACCTGCTCTACTTGCGAAATGGGAGCGCGCGGACACGTGGGTATCGAAATTGAACTTGATCGCGTGCCGCAGCGGGAGACTGGCATGATGCCGTACGAGATCATGCTCAGCGAATCACAGGAGCGCATGCTGCTGGTGGCGCAAAAGGGCCGGGAGCAAGAAGTGTTCGATGTCTTCCAGAAGTGGGGACTGGATGCAGTGGAAGTGGGACGCGTGACCAGCGACGATAAGATGCGTGTGCTGGAGCATGGAAAGGTGGTCGCTGAGATTCCGAACGAGGCGTTGACGGATGATGCGCCGCTTTATAAGCGTCCACTGGAGCGATGGGATCCACCTCTGCCGCGGGAGATGCCAGAGCATATCAAGATTGGCGAAATGGGCGACCTTACTGGCAACCTGAAACATCTGCTGGCCAGCCCGAATATTTGCAGTAAGCGCTGGATCTGGCAGCAGTACGATCACATGGTGCAGACCAACACCGTCGAAGGTCCGGGTGCTGGGGATGCGGGCGTGATCCGCATCAAGGGGTCGCAACGTGGGCTGGCGATGGCACTCGATGGGAATGGACGCTGGTGTTATCTCGATCCGCGGTTGGGGGCGATGCACGCGGTGGCCGAAGCTGCGCGCAACGTAGCTTGTGCGGGAGCGACTCCGGTAGGCGGAACGAATTGTCTGAACTTCGGCAATCCGGAGAAGCCTCACATCATGTGGCAGTTCTCACAAGTGATTGACGGCATGACTAAAGCTTGTGAAGAACTGGAGGTCCCCATCACGGGTGGTAACGTCAGTTTCTACAACGAAACTCTCGGGGAAGGGATCTATCCCACGCCCGTGGTCGGGATTGTAGGCATTCTGGACGATGTGCACAAAGCGATGCGTCCAGATTTCCGCGAGCCGGGACAGGCAATCGTCCTGCTGAGTGGGGCGGAGCCGGGGGATATAACGGACGCAGAATCGGAGTTTGGCTCGTCAGAATATGCTAAAGAAATCTTGGGAGCGGTTTGGGGTTATCCGCCGCAGTTGGAACTCGCAAAGGAAGCAGCGCTGCAACAGGCTTTGATAGAAACCATTCAGGCAGGGCTGGTGGATTCGGCGCACGATTGTTCGGAGGGCGGAGTCGCCGTGGCGCTTGCCGAATCGGCGTTTCCCCGGGGAGTTGGATTGAAAGTAAATCTGGCTGCACAGGGTCTACCGGCGGAGTTTGTGCTGTTCGGGGAAGACGCGAGCCGGGTCGTGATCTCCTGCGACCGAGGTAACCTGTTGGGAATCCGACAAATAGCGGTAAAATATGGGCTCTCGGCGGATATCATCGGCGAGACTGTTGGGCAGCACGTTGAAATCAATATCGATGGCCAAGTAGTTGTATCCGCATCAGTTGCTGAGTTGAGCGGGGAATACGAAGGAGCGCTCGAAAGAGTGCTTAAGAGTGAGCCAGCGGCGGCGGCAGCGGACTGATTTACGATTTACGATTTTCGATTAGAAAACTCGAAGTGTTTGCGTGTGACTAGATGATTCCTTTCGATAAATTTCGAGAAGAATGCGGAGTGGTGGCGGTTTACGGGCACCCTGAGGCGGAGACGCTGGCCTATCTGGGACTTCACGCGCTGCAACATCGGGGACAAGAGTCGGCTGGAATCGTTACCTCCAATGGGCTGACGTTGAACATGCACAAGGCGATGGGGCTGGTGGCGGATATCTTTACCGAAGAAACGCTGGCCAGACTGCGTGGCACGCTGGCCATTGGACACACGCGTTATTCCACCGCGGGAGATTCGGCGCTGCTCAATGCGCAACCCATCAGAGTGCAGTCGAACAAAGGGATGATGGCTCTGGCGCACAATGGCAACCTGGTAAATGCACTGGAAATTCGTCATCGGCTGGAAGCGCAGGGGTCGATTTTTCAAACCAGCAGTGATACTGAAGTGCTGGTCCATCTCATCGCGCTCTCCAAGGAACATACGCTGCCTGAAGCGATGGCCGACGCTCTGCGCAGGGTGGAAGGCGCTTTCTCGCTGGTGATGATCAGTCCCGACCGCATCTTCGCGGCGCGCGATCCACGCGGCTTCCGGCCTCTGGCCATGGGAAGAATTCCACGGGTAGCGGAAGAGAAGCAAGACACGATCGTTTTTGCTTCAGAAACTTGCGCCTTTGATCTGATCGGCGCCACTTACGAGCGGGATGTTCGGCCGGGTGAGTTGATCGTAGTTGGACCGGAGGGGATTACCTCGCGCATCTATGCAACGCCAGCTGCGCAATCAAGCTGCATCTTTGAGCACGTGTATTTTTCGCGGCCGGACAGCCTGGTGTTTGGACGTCCGGTACAGGACAGCCGCGAGGAGTTGGGCCGGCAATTAGCTAGGGAGTCGCCAGCCGACGCCGATATTGTGGTTCCAGTGCCTGATTCGGGCGTCACGGCGGCCATGGGTTATGCCTCCGAGAGCGGGATTCCGTTTCGCTTCGGCCTGATCCGCAATCATTATGTGGGGCGTACTTTCATCGAGCCGCGGCAAAGTGTGCGCGATTTCGGGGTGAAGCTGAAATTGAATCCGGTTCGCAGCATCCTGGAAGGCAAACGCGTGGTGCTGATTGACGATTCCATCGTTCGGGGAACCACCAGCCGGAAGATCGTGCGCATGATTCGCAGCGCGGGTGCGAAGGAAGTGCATATGCGCATCTCCTGCCCGCCAACCATTTCGCCCTGCTTCTACGGAGTTGACACACCTTCAAAAAAAGAATTGATCGCCGCCAACAAATCAGTAGAAGAGATTCGTGAATTCATCGGTGCCGAGTCGCTGGCTTATCTCTCGCTCGAGGGAATGAAGAAGGCCTGTGGCGACGGCGAAAAAACTACCTACTGCACCGCCTGCTATACCGGCGTCTATCCTACGAATTGGGTGGACGTGGAAGAAATTCAACCGGCGACGGTACGGCGCTAATATCTAGTGGCTAGTGGTCAGTGGCCAGTCATATTCTGGCGCTGAGCATTGCGACACGCCACTCCTGCTCCTGCCTGATCGAGCTAAAAGTGGAACTTAAGGCTGCCTCCGATCGTTCGTGAAGGAGCGTATTGAATGGGGATCTCTTCACTCTCTTTGGCGATCTGATAAATGCTGTCGAAAACGTTGGTGACGTCGAACTCAAAATCAAGACGGCGTGGTTCGGCAGTCCAGAGTGTAAGTCCCGTGGCAAGATCAGAGGTGAAGTGCTGGGGCAGGCGCGGGCCGTGCTCGATGATGGTGCCGCTTCCGTACCGCATCGCACTGCCCATCCAGAAACCACCCCAGCGGTTGTGATAGAAAATCTGCGCCGTGCCGGTGTGAGTCTGATCAAATGCAGGGATGATGCGCTCGCCCGCCACCAAAGGCTCATCGCCGGCAAATCCTCCAGTGATCGGACCGTAAAAGTAGGTTTTAGATAATGCGTATTGGAAACGTCCACTGATGCCGAACCGCTCCAGTTGCCGCATGTTCAGGACCAGTTCGCCGCCTTGGGATCGGGCTGCATGAAAATTGATAGGGACGAAGATCCTGGAGATACTGATCTCGTGATTTTCAAAGCTGTTACGTCCGGTGTGTAAATAGGCGTTCAGTTCCAGGCTTATCCGGGGGTGGAGTTCCTGCGCCCATCCCACTTCATAATAATTCTGGGTGTAAAGCCGAACATTGCCCACCCGCTGATCGAGTTTGACGGCATCGTGGCCGATGAAACTGGCCAGTAAGGAATACTCGATTGGAGGCGGAGAAAAGTATCGGTTGTATGCGGCATGCAGTACGGACTTAGTTTTGTTGAAATGGTAGGCTAAGCCGATGCGCGGGCTGGTTTGCACGCCTGTGTCGACCAAGTCGAAGTAGTCGTAACGAACCCCAAGATCTACGGTCAAGTCACGGAATGGCGAAAAGTGGTCTTGGACGTACACACTGGCCTGTCCGCCTTTCAATCCGCCACTGAAAGCCGGGAACACATCTGGATCCCCACGGCCATCGAAGAAGAAGCTCTCATTCTCGCGCAGGCGCACCAGGTCCAAGCCGGCTTTGAGGAAATGTCCGTGCCAATAGTGGGATAGATCGCTCTTGATTCCGAGCGTGAGCGGCACGCGCGAAGCGATTGAAACCGGAGTGTCGGGATCGCTGGTCGGTAACACGCGGTCGGAGCCAGTCCGTTCATACAGCGAAGTGGAAATCAGAGTGTCCGGTGAGAAACTGTGCAGCCAACTCAGGATGGCCGTTTGTTGGCGTAAATGACGCTGCGCATTGCGGCCCACTTCCTGATCTTTGGTAATGTTTGGCTGCGGAAAATTGGCGCCACCGCCCATGAGCAGCAGTTTGAAGACGTCATGATTACCGGAGCGCCAATCAAATTGCGCCGTGGCGCGCGAGCCTTTTCCAAAATCGTAAAGCTCCTGTGGCTGGGGCGG
>MNGW01000023.1:9939-10529 GCA_001918935.1 Acidobacteriales bacterium 13_1_40CM_3_55_5
CCCGCCGTAATCGGCGTTGAGATCGT
Source organism: Acidobacteriales bacterium 13_1_40CM_3_55_5 (assembly GCA_001918935.1). GTDB lineage: Bacteria > Acidobacteriota > Terriglobia > Terriglobales > Acidobacteriaceae > 40CM-3-55-5. The sequence goes on from MNGW01000023.1 coordinate 9,966, forward strand.
AGTTATCCAGAGTGGCGCCGCGGAAGTTTACGTCGCCATGTCCTGCAAGGTCGGCACCGGAACGCGTAGTGATGTCGAGCACCCCGCCGAAACGATTGCCGTATTCAGGAGTGAATCCGCCGGTCATCAAATCAACGGTCTCGAAAATTTGCGGGCTCACGCCGGGACTGAACTGGGGTTGCGTGTTGTCCAAGAAGGAAACGCCGTTGATGAATTCGTGCAGAGAAAATTCAGTGCCACGAACAGCCAGGAAATTGTCGTGGCTATCGCTGGCGCCGGGCATCAGATTATTGACCAGATCGTCAGTGGAGTTTGTCAGAGGATCAGGGAGTAAATCGAGATCCTGTCGCGTGAAGATATAAGAGCTACCAGTCTTTTCTGGATTTACGGTGAGAGAGCTACTCTTTACCTCAACCGTCTGCTGCAGTGATTGCTTGTGCTGCAGCTCGATGGTGAGCGAGAGTGGTTGGCGCGCCCGCAACACGAAGTCGTAGCTAGAACCATAAAAGCCGGGAGCTTCAGTCCTCAACGTGTAGGCGCCAGCTTCCACGGCAGCAAAACGAA
>MNGW01000172.1 GCA_001918935.1 Acidobacteriales bacterium 13_1_40CM_3_55_5
CTCCGTGGCAGCAGCAACTGATTGAGGATCGAAAGCGAGTTCTGGCGGAGTCGCACGATGACAACAAACCGACGCATTTTTATCCCCGGGAAGCGGTAAGAAACGGCTGGGGAATTGAGTTACCGGAGTGGTGCCAGGATCAGCGAAATCAGATGACAGGGCCGGTGGACGATGCCGACCTTGTAGTCAAAATGCTCAACTCGGGAGCACCTGGAGTGATGCTTGACCTGGAAGATTCTATGGTAAACGAGTGGGAGCATCAGCGGCTGGGAGTGGAAAACATTCTGCAGGCGTTGCGCGGCACTTTGACTTACTTCGACAAGAAGCGGGACAAGTTAGTCGGCATCCAGGCGAGTCCGACGGTGATTTGGATCCGTCCGCGCGGATTGCACATCCATCAGGGCGGCATTTTTGCCAAAGAATTGACTTCCGCGTCGCTGTTCGACGTAGCCAGCATTGTGTACCGGGTTGATCCGGCGGATTTGAAGCATCCGTTATCGTTCTACATTCCGAAGTCAGAGTCTGCGGAAGAGGCGCTATGGTGGCGCGATCTGTTCCGGGCAGTGGCGGAGAAACGTGGGTGGCCCCGCGAGTACATCAAGTGCATGGCGCTGGTGGAGTCTCATCCGCTGGCATTTCAGATGGAAGAATTCTTGTACAACCTGCGCGGTCACATTCTGGGCCTGAACCTCGGCCGGTGGGATTACATGGCCAGCCTGATCCACTTCAATCTCTGTGATCCTGAGTGGGTGCTGCCTGACCGCAACACCATTCCGCACAATGTGCCTTTCTTTCAAAATCTGCGCGAGCTGATGCCGGAAGTCTGTCACAAGCGCGGAATGCTAGCCATCGGCGGAATGACGGCGCTGTATCCCAGCCGCGAGGATTCTGAGTTGAACGCGCGGGCCCTCGCCATACTTGAGAAAGATAAAAAGAACGAAGCTGACTGCCTGATGGATGGCGCCTGGACTGGACATCCCGATCAAAACCAAATCGCGATCGACCAGTTCCCGTTTCCCAATCAGCTGCATGCACGGCGGCCACAGGCTGAGCGGTATCCGGACTTGCGGCCGGCACCGACTGGTGTTGGAGCGCGGACCCTTGCGGGTACCCGGGCGGCGGTGAGAACGGTGATCCGTTATCGCAACGGGGTTTTGAGTGGGAAGGGAGCTAGTCTGCTTGACGGTTATATGGAGGATCTCGCTACGGACCGCATTTACCGGCTGATGATCGCGCAGCGAATGCGGCACAACTTCGTCTTGGATGATGCGGGGAAGGTCGTGGCCCATACTCCGGAATTTATTACGCAACTATTTGATGAGGAGTTGGAGAAGTTGCTGGCCAATCCGGGCTGCGACCTGGGCACAGTAGAAACGTTTCGCGAAGCCAGGCGTATTAGCGAGGCAATGATTGTGAATGGGGAATTCGATCCGATTTAGGGGAATGGGAGAGCCGGCGGAACGCCGGCGCTACAACAACTATGGCAACCAACGGTAAATCAAACGGAAAAACTAACGGCAAGGCGAACGGGAAATCTAATGGATTGGATAAAGAGTGGAAATCGAATTCACGCTGGGCGGGAGTAACTCGACCGTACAGCGTGGAGGACGTGGACCCTTTGGAACCTGCTTCAGAGCGAGCCTTATGTCCCGGCACTGGGCGCAATGACTGGCAACCAGGCAATCCAGCAGGTGAAGGCCGGATTGCTGGCAATCTATGTCAGCGGATGGCAAGTGGCTGCGGATGCCAATGATGCGGGACAGATGTATCCCGATCAAAGCTTGTATCCGGCAGACAGCGTGCCCAATCTGGTGCGGCGCATCAATCAGGCGCTGATCCGGGCGGACCAGATCCACCATGCGGAAGGCAGAAACGGGATTCAGTGGTTGGCTCCATTGATCGCCGATGCCGAGGCCGGATTCGGCGGGAACCTGAACGCATTCGAATTGATGAAAGCGATGATTGAAGCGGGAGCAGCCTGCGTCCATTTCGAAGATCAGCTTTCTTCCGCGAAGAAATGCGGACACCTGGGTGGCAAGGTACTGGTATCGACAGGGGAGGCAATTCAAAAACTGGTGGCGGCACGGCTGGCAGCGGACGTGATGGGAGTTCCGACACTCATCATGGCCCGCACCGATGCCAACAGCGCGCATCTGCTAACCAGCGACATTGATCCCCGAGATCGTGAGTTTCTTACCGGCAACCGAACTGCGGAAGGCTTTTTCTGTATTCGCGGCGGGTTAGAATCCGCGATTGCCCGCGGGATTGCGTATGCACCCTACGCCGACTTGATATGGTGCGAGACATCCGAGCCAAATCTGGAAGAAGCCCGACGCTTCGCTGAAGCGGTGCATGCCAAGTATCCCGGCAAGTTGCTGGCTTATAACTGCTCGCCTTCGTTCAACTGGAAGAAAAAGCTGGACGATACTGCCATCGCAAGTTTCCAGACAGAGCTTGCGGCCATGGGATACAAATTCCAGTTCATTACGCTGGCGGGATTTCACTCGCTGAATCTGAGCATGTTTGATCTGGCGCGATGCTACAAGCAGAGCGGAATGTCGGCGTATTCCCAATTGCAGGAGAATGAGTTTAGCCAGGAACGCGAGTACGGATACGAGGCGGTCAAGCATCAGCGGTTCGTGGGTACAGGCTATTTCGATTTTGTGACCCAGGTGATCGCGGGAGGAGCTGCGTCCACGACCGCATTAGCCGGTTCCACGGAAGCGGAGCAGTTCGCCGGCAAACCGGAAACCGCTCTGGATGAGGCTGACCGGTCCATCCTGAGTGAGTGTCCATCGCAAGTAGTTGAGGAAAACTTGGGACGTGGGAAGTCGCGTCCCCGCATTTAACGACTTTTCGGCCGAAAGAGCCACTCTTCCTCCGCCCTTTCTGGTGGCGGGGAGTGGCCTTCTTTCATAGCAAAAACCCCACCCGTCGAGGCCTTGCCGGGGAGGGAGAGCCGAATCCGGCATCCAGCGCGGATTTCCACAGTTGACATTCGAGAGTTGCGAGAGCTAAATAATTCCTCCGGGTTTCCAACTCAGCGAGTGCTCGTTCCCATTTACGCGTTGGGATCAAGGAAACCTGCCAGGAGAGAAGATGAACAAAGCCGATCTAATTGACCGAATTGCATCCAGTTGCCATATCAGCAAAGCCCAGGCATCCACCGCGATTGATACCAGCGTGGACAGCATTACTTCTGCCTTGAGAAAAGGAGATCGGGTGGCGTTGATTGGTTTTGGCACGTTCTCGGTCTCGCAGAGAAAAGCCCGCAATGGACGTAATCCGCAGACGGGCGCCACCATCAAGATCGCTGCCCGGAAAGTAGCAAAATTTTCCGCTGGCGCCGACCTAAAGAAAGCGGTAAACCGCAAGTAGGGTACAAATTCTAGCGTTGGCAACGGCAGGGGGTCGGCCCTGCCGTTTTTCATTGGGCAATAAAGGGTTGAGGTTTGCTGAATCCGGCGCGGGTCTTATAGAATCTAATGATTCGCGTCAAGATTTGGAGACCCATGAAGGCAGCTATTCATCCCGCATATCACGAAATACGGGTGCAGTGCGCGTGTGGACATGGTTTCGCCACGCGCTCCACCCACAAGGGCGATATCCACGTAGAAATCTGCTCCAATTGCCACCCCTTCTTTACCGGCAAGCAGAAGTTGCTGGATACCGCTGGCCGCGTGGAGCGTTTCCGCCGCAAATACGCGAAGAAGGAAACGGAAAAGAAGTAAGTTTCACAAAGGGATTTTTGAGTTGAAAGCCTCCGTTGGAGGCTTTTCTCTTTTCCGGGTTCATTTGCTTCGGAGACTCACTCCTTAGATTCCTGCGGACTACACCGGCCAAGCTGGATAGAATAAGGCTGTGCGCAAGTATTGGGACAATCCGGGCAAGGCCGCGGGCGAGGGCGCCCGCGCTACACCAGGCGGTAGCGCTGTGCCTGCGCGGGTGCGGATTGGAGGTGTGGAGATCGCTCCGGCTACGGTTCTGGCTCCCATGGCCGGCGTCACTGATACCGTCTTCCGGCGCTTCATTCGCAATCTCGGCGGCTGCGGCCTGATCATGACCGAGTTCACCTCAGCCGACGGCGTCCTTCGCGCCAAGGATAAGAAAGCGCAACGCTACCTGCATTTTTACGAAGACGAGCATCCCATCTCGGCGCAGCTTTTCGGCAGCGATCCCCAGGTGATGGCCGAAGCCTCCCGCATGGTTGAAGGCCTCGGCTTTGACCTGGTTGACCTGAATCTCGGATGTCCGGCCAAGAAAGTCGTGAAGTGCAACGGAGGTTCCGGCTTATTGCGCGACTTGCCTGCGATCCGGCGGATTTTCGAGGCAGTGCGCGCGGCGGTAAAGATTCCTTTTACAGTAAAGTTTCGTGCTGGATGGGACGAACACGAGATCGTCGGCGTGGAGCTGGCGAAGATGGCCGAGGATTGCGGCCTGTGCGCCGTGGCGCTCCACGCTCGCACCCGTGAACAAGGCTACAGCGGCCAGGCGCGATGGGACTGGATCGCCTCGGTAAAGCAGGCAGTGAAGATTCCAGTAATCGGCAATGGCGACATCCGCTCACCCGAGGACGCTTGCGCCATGGTGAGTCAAACCGGCTGCGATGCGGTGATGATCGGCCGCACCGCGCCATCGAATCCGTGGATCTTCCGGCAGATCGCTGAATACGCGGCGACCGGAAATTATGAGGAACCCGCCGAGGATGACCGGTACCAGATGATCCGCACATATTTCCAGATGTTGATCGAAGAAGAAATGCTCGGTGCCGAAGGCAAGATGAAGCAATTCGCCTCCTGGTTCACACACGGTGTGCCCGGCGGGGCAGGGTTGCGCAAAGCAATCTACGAATCGAAGAGTGCACCGGAGATCCTGTCCCGCGTAGAAGAGTTCTTCGAGGCAAGATTGTCTGTCGCGCGCGACCTCGAGTTGCAAGCGGACGGTGTTATCCCGGTAGCTTGAGGCTCCAAACTTTTCTGTCGGACTAACCCTTCTCAGAGAAACAAAGAGCTAGCTCGCACGCGGACTAGTTTTTTGAATCGCTGTTAGATGTATATACATCTATTATTCCTATGAACGATACTTTTCGTGGAATCCCGGACCTGGTTTGCATGTGCGCGACCGTTCGCCGGGCGTCGCGGGCCCTCACTCAGTTGTACGACGAGACTCTCCGCCCTCTGGGTCTGCGAGCCACCCAATTCACGATTTTGCAAGTGTTATCTCGAACCGGGGAGCTGTCCCAGGGTGAGCTGGGGCAGATTCTTGCCATGGATAGCACGACCCTCACACGCACGCTGCGAATCATGAGCCAGCAGGGGTGGATCGCAGAGCACCGTGGCGCTGACCGGCGAGAACGCTTGCTGCGTCTGGCCAAAGCCGGACGCGATCAATTCAACCGCGCCCTACCCCACTGGGAAAAGGCGCAAGCACTGCTGGGGCGTCAACTGGGAGACAAGCGCTGGCGCGACCTGCTGACGCTCTCCAACGAAGTGACGAGCCTGGCCACGAAAAAAGGAGATTTGTCATGAATAACGCAAGTTATGGAAGAGTTACCGCCGGCCTCATCGCCGTATGGTTCGTCTTTGCGCTCTCGGCTTCGGCTCTACATGTATTCAAAACTGATCTTCTGCCGGTCGCCCTTGGCCTTGCGGTGACGATACCAATCGTCGCATTTCTATTGTGGTTTGCGACATCCGCGGCGTTTCGGCAGTTCGCATTGTCATTAAACCCGCGGACGTTGACCTTCGTGCAGTCCTGGAGGGTTGCTGGATTCACGTTCCTGGTCCTCTATGCTGCCGGAATCCTGCCGGGCGTTTTCGCATTGCCCGCGGGCTTGGGCGATATCGCCATCGGAGCCACAGCGCCCCTCGTCGCCATCAAGCTTGGCAACTTCAACCACAGGAGAGGCTTTATCTTCTGGCAAATCCTGGGGATTTCCGATTTGGTGATGGCGGTTACCCTGGGGACGATTGCAAGGCTCATCAGCCCCGACGGAGTGGGAACTGGAGTAATGACTGTGCTGCCTCTAAGCCTAATCCCGACATTCGCGGTGCCACTACTCATCATGCTGCACGTCCTCTGCATTGCCCAGGCCAGACAATGGACAGAGCGACAATACTCGCACGTTGGGGAGCAATTATCCTCTTCGGCATAGGCAGAGCCACGGCCCGGTAGCCTGCCCCCGTCCCGGATCGCGGGCGGGTCTCAGGCGCTGGTTTCCGGTTCTTTGGTGTTAGTTCTCGGTTTTCGTGTTTTTCCGTAGAATATGTGATTGCGTGCAATTGCGCGGCAGATCTTCTATGAGCAATCCCCTACCAGAAAAGAAAATCTATGTGACATTGAGCGGACTGCCGCTTTCGTTTCGTTTGGAATGGCCATTTCGGAAATCGACTTCAGGAGCGGATTTTTGGTTCCTGCATGCGGACATTCGGCTGGAGAACTCGGAAGGATTGCATGCGCCGGTGGCGGTAAATTTGTCGGCCACGGTGCGGGAGGTGATTCCGTCGCTCGAACCGAAAGACCTCGAGGGGCCGGTGATCAATGCACTGCGCAAAGAGGTGGACCGAAGACAACTGGAGTTTGTCAGGTCAGGCAAGCTGGTGCCGGCTCAATTTTCCAGCCGGCATTATGACTTCAAACGTAATCAGTGGGTGTTTGGAAAGGCAAGCGATGAAGACATGGCGCGGCTCTTGGCGCGCAAAATCTACTGGCAGACGCGGTTGGTAGGTGAAACGGTTTGGGTAGGCGATCCGGCGGAAGCGCTTTATGTCCAGACATCCACGGCGCATGTCCTGGAGGTAGCCAGGAAACTGCAAGCAGAGGGACTAATTAACCTGAACGGCGAATTGGCAACGGCCAATCCCGGGTTAATGCAGCGGGCGGAGGAGTTCGCAACCGACATGCGGGCCGCGCTGGAGGAGTTGGAGAAGAAACACGCGTTTGAAAGAGGGTAAAAGAGATTTACGATTGCCGAATTACGATTTTCGATTGAAAACCAGTACTACTCACGTTTCATAGTATCGATCAGCTCAAACAATTTGCTGCGATCGACGACCTCGACAAACGGCTTGCCTTGTGTTTTATTGCTGACCACGTAGATAGTCGGGGTGTGCTGGATGCCGACGGCCACGCCTAGATTCTTGTCGGCGGAAATCTTCGCTGCTAGTTCACCTTTGGGATCAACCACAAATGGCAAGTCTAGTTTGTGATCCGCAGCAAACTTTTCAGCAAAACTGCGGAGGTTCGTCGGAGTGATCTCAGGTTGGTGCTCGAATATGTAGTCGCGGAATTCGTTGCCGACTTTCCGGGAAGTTTTATCGAAATAGCGGGCGATGACGGCAGCGTCCAACGACCAGCTGTGGAATGGAAGAGGAAAGTCGTGACGGACAATGGGGATATTGTAGGTTTTGCTGGCCTCTTCCAGAAGAGGCGCGGCACGGCGGCAGTCGGGACACTGCAGATCTTCAAAAACTACGATCGCGACCTGAGCTCCCTTGGGAGGCTTGAGGACAGAATTTGCGGTCTGGGCTAAACCGGCGGCTGCCGCAAAAAGCAATACAAAAATGGCTGCTTTTTTGATCATAAGCATGTTAGTTAGATGCGCGAAACGTGAGTTTCCACTGTCCTGATCTACCCCAATGGTAACAGCCTGAGCTGGTGACGCTCCAGCGCCAGCAGCTTTTCCTTGATAGGCAAGCCTCCTCCGTATCCCGTAAGTTTTCCATTGCTCCCGATCACGCGATGGCAGGGGATAACGATGGGAATGGGATTTGATCCGTTAGCCAAGCCCACTGCCCGGGAGGCTTTGGGGTTGCCAACGCGCCGGGCCAATTCGCCGTAGGAAATAGTTTGGCCATAAGGGATATCACACAGGCGCCGCCAGACTTCCATCTGAAACTGGGTGCCCTCGGGCGCCAGCGGAAGATTGAAATTTTCCAGTTCTCCTGCGAAATAGGCTTGGAGCTGGCGGATGGTTTCCGTCAATGGAGCGGCATCCTCGCGCCATGCCGGATCTGAACGTTGTGGTTGAGCTTCACTGGTGAAGATGATGTGGCGAAGTCCGGCGTCATCTCCGGCAATTAGGAGCAATCCTAATGGACTTGCGATTTGTGTGTAGCAAACGCTCATGATGATTTAGTCGTGAGCTGGCTTGGCATCATTCGGTTCACATCGTCGTGCGAGGGGGCATTCTCCAGTGAACGGTAGGTGCCAGTAGTTTTCAACTCCTCTGCTATCCGTCCCAGTAAACCTAATGTGGCGCGCATGATACTCGAGCCCAGGCTGACGCGAGCTACGCCCAATCGCTGCAATTCTGAGATAGAGGGAGATCCGGGACCGGCAAGAATGTTCAACGGGAAGTCTAAGTCCTTTACCAGGCGGCCAATGGTTGCCGCATCCCGCACGCCGGGAAGAAACACGCAATCTGCGCCAGCATCTCGAAAGGCAGTGAGGCGTCGCAATGCTTGGTCATATCGTTTTTCCGCAGGACCGACTTGCAGCAGGTAAACGTCGGTGCGTGCGTTAAGCACGATCGGAACACCCGTTTTCCGCTTTGCTTCATTAATGGCGGCAATTTTTTCCAGTTGCAATGGCAACTCCACGAGCGGCTGATTGGCCTCTCCGCTTGCATCCTCAAGATTCATTCCAGCCCCCCCTGACTCAATTACGGCCAGCGCGGTTTGAGCCGCGTCTTCCGGGCGAGCTCCGTAACCGGCTTCCACGTCCGCGGTAACCGGAACTTTTGTCGCGGCAGCGATCCGCGAAACGGCTTGAAGCATTTCGTCACGTGAGATGCGTTGCCCGTCCGGATACCCCCGAGTGAATGCAATTCCGGCGCTGGTGGTGGCGATCGCGCCAAATCCGGCTTCCTCGAAGATGTGGGCGCTGGCCACGTCCCAAGCGTTGGGAAGCAACAGAATTCGCTTGCCTCGATGCATGGCACGAAAGGCTTCGGCAGCGGATTTTTGCTTTTGCTTGTCGGACATTTTGGTCTCTGCCAGCTTAACGGGCGGTCTTCAATTGTGCCTTCATTTTGTCTAGAAATTTTGAAACGCTCACTGTCGCGCGATTCACGGTGCCTCGTCCGATCTCCTGCACGTCATCGCGGGCGGTTACTTGAAGTGTATAGAAACGGCCGTCGAATGACTCCAGCACTGCCTCGGCAAGGATGTGAGCTCCGACTCCACTGGCGGCGCGATGCTCAATGTTGATGGCCGTGCCCACGGTGATTTCGCCCGGGTTGCAATAAGGCTGAAGCGCCAGAAATGCCGCAGTTTCCATCAAGCGAATCATGTCAGGCGTGGAATATACCGGCGGCAATTCGGAATGATGGGCGGTTAGCGTGTGCTTGAATTCGACGGTCTGTTCGGCCGTAGCGCGGGCGCCGATGGGCATAGCTTTCGGCATGTCTATCCATCTGAAAATAGCGTGAGCCGGTGATTTGGAATCCACCGGCTCATCCGCGTTTTAATCTCAAAAACCTAGGCTGCGCGTGCCGTGCGGCGGCGGTCGATTCCATCCAGGGCTTGCCACAGAGCTATCGCAGTGCGCTCTCCCGCAAGCAAGGCCTTGTCTGCGAGATTGGGATCCGTCTCAAGACACTTGGCCAATTGGTGACGCCAGATCTTCGAATGATGGATGTCTGCAGTTGCGTGCAGCGTGAAATAGCCGCACGCCTTCTCGTTGGCACCGTACATTTCGCGCAGGCCGCAGGATTTCTCTTGCGCGACCCGCGGAACTTGGGATTCATATGCGTAGAAGGAAGTCAAAGCTTCGGCTGGAGTGCGCCTCCGTGCCGTCTCGTGGAAAAAATCTATTAGATCGCTCACTTCTGCCACGGGCTGATGGCCAGCCATGTTGCGATCGGCTCCCATGCCTTCCACGAAGTCCAGCCATAGATCGGAGTGCCGCACCGAAGGCTGACCTGAGAAGCCTTCCATGCCATTCTCGTCAGCCATGTTGGCCATCACCGCGCTACGCAACTCACCCTCTCCTAGTCGAGCGCAGAGTTCTTCGAGATAAGCCGGAAAAGCGTCAACGTGATGGTAGTAGTCGCGCGCGTAGTCCCGAAGATCTTCCCGAGTCAGTTCACCCGCAGCCCAGGCTTTATAGAAAGGATGGCAAAGCAGATCGTATTTGGCGATTCGCGCGTCCAGTTGATCGAAGAATTCCACAGTAGTCATGATTGCCGTTTCCTCCGTCGCCAATCAATATACGAGTGCAGGCAGGCCATGACAACCGGAGCTTTAGCTTTTTTCAAACGATTCCGAGAAAAAGATGGAGACAGTGGCTAAGAATTGAAGTCCAACAGAATGGTGAGATATTAGATTTACTAGCCACTAGCCACTGCCTTATGCTGCCGGCATCCTCGGGGGGCCAGCATGGAGTGCGGAAGCCTGCTCGCCCGGAACTTGAACGATATTATTGCGCACCGCGTAGAGCACCAGTTCGCTCAAGCAATGCAAACCTAGCTTGCGCATCAGATTGCTGCGATGAGTCTCGGCTGTCTTCACACTTACACCGAGGGTGACTGCCACCTCTTTAGTGCTTTTACCTTCCGCCAACAATTGCACGATCTCCCGCTCGCGAGCCGTCAGGTCGGGTAAGATAAACGTTCTTTGCGACGGCATCTTGCCGGTGTTCAAGAATCCGTTTAAAACGATCTGTCCGATTCGGGAGTTGAAGTAAGTTCTATTCTGCTGCAAGGCTTCGATGGCGACGATCAGGTCCTTGGCTCCGTCCGACTTCAGGATGTATGCCTTGGCTCCGGCTCTCAAAGCTTCCTGGATCACTTGCTCGGAGTCTGTGATGCTCAGGATCGCTATCTTCTGATGGGAATTATTGTGCAGAATCTGGCGAGCAGCTTCGAGTCCGTTGAGAGCCGGCATACCGATATCCAGAATCACGATGTCGGGCTGGAGGTGGTTAACCTTCTCCACGGCTTCGCGGCCATCCGCAGCTTCGCCGCAGATTTCCCATCCGTGATGAGCCGTGAGCAGAGCACAGATACCGCGACGCACAACTTCATGATCATCGGCCACAAAAATACGGAGCGCCATAAATCACCTCACACGGCAGCGAACCTGTGCGCAGAATCTTTTTGTTCGTCGTAATCGGATGGCAATATGCCGGGGATTGGTTAGGGACGTCGCATTCCGGTTATAACGAATTGGTTAAATTGTACATCCGGTTGTCAAGCCTCGTCGGTTCGCCTAAGGACACTGCAACTAGCCACCAACAAATATGACTAAGGCGCTCGCTAAATCCTTTCGTGCCACGCTCGAACGCCTTAAGTCGAGGCTTAACTGGGTGGTCATTCACGTCCCTCTGGATGTTCCCAGGATTTGGCGAACCAGAGAGAGGTTGAAGGTGAAAGGCGAGATCAACGGTTTTCCGTTTCGCACCTCTCTCTTTCCCACGGGTAAGGGCCGGCACATGATGTTGATAAATAAGCAGATGCAGAAAGGCGGCAAAGTCACCACCGGCTCGATGGCTCAGTTCCGGCTGGAGCCCGATACCGAACCACGCATTGTGATAATTCCCGCCGAACTGAAGCGTGCCCTTGCCGGGGACCTCCAACTCCGCCGATGGTTCGAGCGGCTGAACTATTCCACACGCAAGGAAATCAGCGCTTGGATCACTCAAGTGAAAAGTGCCGAAGCCCGCGAGCGTCGTGCCCAGCAAATCGCGGAACGCTTACTCGCCACCATGGAAGCTGAACGCGAACTGCCACCCATTCTTCAAGTCACATTCGCGCGTAATGCCCGCGCCGGCGAAGGATGGGAACGTATGTCGCTTTCGCGCAGGCGAATGCACCTGTTCGGCATCTTTTATTATCGGCCGGCGTTAAAGAATCGCCAGAGTGGGGAGGGTGCCCCGTCCAAGCTCTGCTTGGGCGGTCTTTTGACCGCATGAGGCTTCGCTGGTGGTGTAGTTGTGTAGAACGAGCCTTGCCTACTTTGCCGCAGTAATGGCCACTTTCTTGCGCGCGGTGGTCAACTCGGGACGTTCTTCTCCCACTGAAATCCTGATTAATTCCTGGAAGTACCGACTGGCGATACTCGGATTCCCGCTCGCCTCCGCCGCCCTTGCTGCACCATACAACGCATTGAACCGTTTAGGTGCGATCTTCAAAGCCGATTCGTAGGCCACCAGCGCTTCCCCGGGACGTTTCGCGGACAACAAAAGCTCTGCCAGCATTTCACGGGCAGGGATGACCGCACCCGGAGTGACCGCATCTTTATCCATGCTTTCTTCCAGCTCTGCCGCCGAGCGCATCACGGTTATTGCATCTTCGTGTTTACCGCTCTGCCCCGAAATCCACGCAGCCACTTCTCTCCGCTGCACTTCTACCTGATTCGACCAGTACACATTTTTTTGCGTGGCGATGGTGTCTCGTAGCGTAGCCAATGCCTTCTCGGCCTCTGTCGCACGCCCGAGATTGTTGGAACGTGCGCTGCCTATTCCGATCGCCATCCACGTAATTGCCTGTGCCCAAAGAGTGCCTTCCGTTGGCGCTGGCAGTTCACTCGCCTGCTTCCATTGAGCGAGTTCCATGGTGTAGCGGGCCGGGATGGCAGCGATCGCGTAGTTTCCCGTAAGAGTTAACCCTGCGAGCGGCGGAAGGGATTTCATTTCTTCCAGCACCGCTTTAGCATTCTTCACCTGCCCGCTCTGGAGATACGCGTATTCCAGATAATCCAAGGCGTGAAGCCGCTGATCGCGCGCTTCTCCAGTCTTGGAAGTGTTTTCCGCCTGCGAGGCCAGGCTGGCAGAGCGCCTGTTGGAATCGATCGATTCTTCCCATGAGCCGACGCGCGTGAAGATATGGGAAGGCATGTGATTGGCGTGGGCTGAAGCGGGCGCGATCTTAGCGTAGGCGCGGGCGGCATCCAGCGCTCTTTCGGCAAGCACTGGATTGTCGTAGCAGTGAATCAGGTAGTGCGCAACTCCAGGATGATGCGGCTGTTTCTGAAAGATGGGTTGAAGGATTTCGCCGCACTGGCGTTGATGACTGAAAGTCTTGTCGGTCTTGGGAGCCGTGAAGTCCAGAGCGATTGCATGGAAGATGGCCGCTTCACTGTCATCCGGATAAGCCGCTTGGAGAGCGCCCATCTGCTGCTCGTAAACCTCAGCGTGAGCGTATTCGTCCTTTCCGTCCTGCCGATAAATTTCTCCCAAGGCATCGTGCTCTGCTCCATGCCTCACGCCCAGCCGCCATGTCCCCGTTATGCCAAAGACCGTGGTAATGAGACATAGCCACGCCCCACTGCGCCATTGCGCACGTCGGATCTTGCAGAGCGACAGCGTCGAAAGCCCGACGCGAGTCCTCGTACTGGAATGAGTGCAGCATAGCGACCGCGTGGTTGAAACTGATCTCCGCCGCTTTCGCGCACGAAGTCACGAAGTGGACGGAACCAATCTCGTCTTCGGTCAAAGCGTGGTGATGCCCTTCATCAGACCAAGCCAGTGAGACGAAAAGACTCAACGAAAGAAACAAACATCCAATCAATCGCATAAAGTTCTCCCTCGCAAATGTTTTCAGGGACTCTCGGCAAGGGTGTAGTCGAAATCATAAGAATGTTTTCCGTCAGTGATTATGATCATCATCTTGCCTGCAAGACCCTTCAGTTGATCAGTTCCAGAGTCCGGCACAACAGTGATCGTGAGTTGCGGCGCGCCCCGTGTCATGGTTCCGCTATGCTGGAGTGTGAAGCTGCCGCCGCGCCCATGCAGCGTTCCACTCACCCGCTCAATCGCCACGTAAGCGCCTGAGCCTTTGACGCTGGTGCTGGCACTCAGCATCTCGCCCGTGCTGCTACCTTCGAGATCGCCATGAAACTGTTTGTCGATCGACATCCTGCCCAGGCTGGCGTCGGCTTTCTCGTCTACTGCCTGCGGGCTCAGCTTGACATCAAAGGTTCCAGTGGCACGAGTCATCACAACTTCCTTCAAGACTTGAAATGGGCAACAGCTGCTGGCAGATGCTCTAGAGAGTCAATTCACTGAGTGTACATCGGCAGGATTGAGTAAGGTCAACGAACAGCCTGAATACTGGTAGCAGCCGAGAATGCCGCGGCGTAATAGACGTGCATGTCCACCGAAGGAGAATGGAATTTGAAACGTGGCGGACTTCAGCGCGGTCCCAGCGGATTTTAGCTTTTCTGATCCGCTGATGAATTTCACATCCGCGATTCTTAAGAACGAACTCTTAGGGTCCGGCGCAAAAACCACAAACACTTCCGCACTCTCAGTTCCTGGCGTCAGCCGCGTCAGTTTGATTGTACGCAAACGGTTCACCTCGGTTGAGGCTTCGGTGTCGCTACGCAGATTAACGGGTGCGCTACCGGGGAACAGATTCTGAAGCCTGGCGCGGGTCTTCTCCATTTCTTCTGGTTCCCGGTTTGCCTGCTGTGGGAAACGATACAGCGCGAGCCGGTACATACGGGCTGCGGCTTGCTTTTTATGCTGACGTTCGTAGAGCTGTCCGAGATGGTCTGCCTCGGCCCAGTCTTGCGAGAGCTCCCACGCGGACTTCAGGTATTTCTCGGCCTGGTCGAGATTGCCCATTCGGAAGTGTACCCAACCCAGGGTATCCCAGAATGCAGCCAAGCTACTGGTGTGCGCCAACTCTTCGATCCCCAATTCCGAGAGCTTGAGCTTCTGGGAAGCTTCCTCCTCTTGCCCAACCGCTTTTTCAGCATATTCAAGTGCAATTGGTAATTTCTTGTTCCCATCAGCCAGTTCGTATCCTACGTTGTTGAACATCCAAGGTGAGGGATCTAGCTCGATGGCTTTCTGGTATGCAGCCAGAGCCTTGTCCTCTTCACCAGCCCGCAGAAAAGCGGAGCCAAGCTGCACCTCAAGACCCGCGAATTGAGGGCTTAGTTTCACTGCGGTTTCCAGTGCCGATGCCGCCTCCCCGTAGCGTTTCAAGCCGAACAAAGAGATACCCAAGCCCGCCGACCCGCCGCTATCATTGGGCGCAATCTTGATCAGTTCCTGCCACACTGGAATGGCCTCATCGAACTTTCGCAGGCCGACAAGCGCAAATCCAAGTGCCTTGTAGCTCAGCGCTTCTTGCGGATCAACATTGACTGCCTTGCGGTAGGCCTGCAACGCCTGTTCGGGCTGCCGCGCGAACATGTATATCTCCCCGAGCCACAGCCACGCGCGGGTAAATTTGGGATCAATCTCCACGGCGCGCTTGAGAGAGGTTATTTCGGCTTGTAAATCATGCCTCTCGTATCCATTTCGCGCTTCATCGTAAGCCCGGACAGCCTCAGGGTTATCGCTGTAAGGCAAGTTCCATATTCCATCCTGGTAGGACATTGGCGACGACTTGCCGGAAGACAGCGCGATATAGAGATTGTGATCGTTCTCCACGACCTTGCAATTTCTTGTAGAGCTCGTACTTACTTACCGGCACCTCTCGAAGCTTCACCAGAAAGGCACGCTGGGTCAGCAACATACCGTCCTTGATCGCGTAGGTGGCGTGGTACTCGGCAAAGTCCTCCTTTAGGTCGACATTTTTGGGGAGTTCCGGGCTGTAACCCTTGGGAAGTTCCACATGCGATTCAAGATGCACGTCGGTGGGCGAGCCCAACCAGATCGGGAATGAGGGTTTTCCATCTTTTTCCTGAACCGGCGGCAACATGATGGGAGGGAGCGGCGAGCTGATTCGCCGGTCAGACCAGTCGGGGTAGTCCTTGCGCGTGTAGGTGTAGGCAAAGTGAAAGGCCTCATCGATTTTTTCCGGCGACCCGGCAGTCACATCACTCACATCACCGGCAAAACCCGAAAGGTAGGAGATCTGCTGGATCAGATCCTTCCATTTGGGCAGTGGCACGCGTCGAAATGCAATACCAAGAGCGACTTCGTTATCGTCACCCTGGACACTCCGCGCAATTTTTCCTTGCAGCGTGCCGGTGTCGCTCAACTTTGCATCAATCCGGAACACTTGCGATGGCTTCAGAGGCGGATCGGCTGGCGTCATGATCAAGGTCGGCAACTTGTCCTCAGCCATCACTAGCGCCTGTTTGTCGCGCAAGCCGCTGGAAAGATACGCGAAAGGTGCAACTTCCGGCGTGGTATCCAGCCAAATGAAATGATCTCCTTGTGCTACCACGCTGATTACGTGATCAAATTGCGCTGGGGATGGCACATCCACATCAATTTCATGGGTGGATGCGATCAAGGCGGGGTACGCCTTGAGGCCCACTGCACCAAGCAGGGAAGCGAATAATGTGTGTTTATCTTTGCAGTCTCCATACTGATTGTTGAGTACGTCCGCTGCGGAATGAGGCTGATAACGGCCAATCCCGAAAGCTATTCCGATATAGCGGAATTGGGTGCTGACATAGTTATAAATAGCGTGAAGTCTTGCTGCATCATCCGCTGAACCTTTTGTCAGCTCTGCTGCCTTGGTGCGAATCTCCGCTTTGGGTTTTACGCGTTCCCGTTGCAGGCTCGTGTACCAGCCACCGACTTCTTCCCAGCTTTGAAAGCTAGAGAGCTGGATCTCCGGTGCAGGAAGCTTGCCGCGCGCCGCTTGATACTGGGTTTGCTCCTGGTCTTTCTTTTCCTCCTCCGTCGATTTTGCTTCGAGATGGGAACTAGTCCAGGTAAAGAACCTGCTGGCACTGTCTTCAGTGAGAACTGGTTTCAAGCTGGAACTCTTCCATTTGACGGGACGGTTTCGCGGAATGCCAATTTGAAGTTGTTCCTGAAGAATGATGCCATCATGGGAAAAATTGTAGGCGAACCAGAACTGGCCTGGGGCGAGCGGTTTCGTGGTATGCCAGTGCCACTGAAACTCCAGCATGTCACCCACGCCTAACTAAGCCCTTCACGGCCACGTGCTTTTCCCGCACGTCGCTGTAGAAGGGCGCTGCACGAGTGATGTCCGCGGCCATGTCCTGTACGTTTTCTGGCGGCGTGGAAATTATGCTGCCGTCCTGCTTGCGTACTCGAACGTAGTCGATATCTGCGCTCTCCGTCGAGTTTTGGTAGCGGAAGGTGAGCACACCGTAACGCTGAACGCCGGCATCGGACTGAATTCGGATGCGCGCAGTTGATTGTCGTGTGCTCGTACCATCATTCTCAAAGACGATTCGCGTGGAATCCAGCTCAGTGACAAAAGCTTCCGAGGAATAATCGGGCTTCACCCCGGCCGGCTTGGCCTCTCCTGGTGTCGATGGCACTTGGGAGTCCGCGGTGCTGAAGTCCAAACAGAAGGCCAGACTTAGAACCAAGAAACACATATGTTTTGGCATGAGGTTTGGGGTGCACTTAGCTAAGGGCTTTTACCACCGTCGGCATTCTACACTGACCTGCTCCGGCCTGAAACGCTTGACTGGCCCAGCATTGCTGAAGAGGGCACATGCCACAGACATCAAACATGACATCTAAGGGCTTCTAATCTAATTGCCCCTGCTGTTACAGGTCCAGTAAGTGAGGCAGTAGTGCAAAATTATTCAGGTTGTGGGTTTCCATTCCGAATAACAGTCTGGCTAGTTAGGCATTGGTAGCAGTCTTAAGTTCACCTACATTAGCCTCAGTGAACCGGTAGTGAATCCCGTGACAGATCGGCAGTCCCCATATGCCCGTTCTGCGCGTCGCGCACCACGATTCGGACGTGTTTGGTGCTCCGTGGCAAATCTGAAACTAGATTGAAAGTGACCGGCTTGTCCCATTCACGCTCAAAATGTTTGTCGTCAACCAACGATTCCATCTCCGTTACCTTGTGGCTGTGAACGCGATCGTCAGCACCCACACTGGCGACAACGATGGTGACCTCACATCGATGTTTACTGTCTGGCATTAACTGCCAGTCAAGCGCGCGGCGATCAACTTTAATGTTGAATCGTCCCGCCAGCGGACCCGCCGACTTCACCGAAGCCGAAATACGAAGCGCTCGAAAGGGAAGAGGATTCATCACTGCCCGCGAGAGCACAGTATCGATCTGATTGTCGGTTGCGGGAGCATCTGGCACCGCGAAGTATCCTCTGCGTACTCGCGCCTGCAGGCTTTGGCCCCGCGCCATCACCTTCACGGAACGGAACTTGCCACTCCAATCGCGGTTGCTGGGATAGTAAGCCAGAGTATAGTAAGCCGCTCCATCATCTACACTCGTCGCAATCGCGACGTCCACATCGTTCTGAAGCCGGAATATCTTGCCTCCAGTTTCCGGAGCAATGCTTTCGAACACAAGCTCACCTGACGCAGGGTCCTGTGTTCCAGTTAAGAATCCCCCGCCAAGCGACTTGCCGTACATTACGGGAGAGGCCTCAAGTCCACGAGGATTGATGGTATAGACCGTCAAACGCGAATCGAAAAGTAGATTGGTAGCGTCGCCGACGGCCGCCACGAGCCGATGACGATCCTCTGGATTAAGACTCAAAATCGAGTCGAGCGCCGGAAACCCGGGCCCGACCCAGATCACATTCTTACGCCCGGCGAAATGATTGTTAGCTGCCGCAACCTGTTGCAGCGCCCACAGCGTCTTGGACAGGCGTTCTCCCGCCCCGCTCATTTCGGCGGTCATCAGACCGAAAGGTAACTCAGCATGGCGTTGGTGTAGCGCTTCCACCAGGGCGTTCGCATCCTGGCTATAGTCGTGCAACAGCTCGAGCCGCTTCTGGCCGAGTAGCATGAGACATGTTGGCTGGCGCAGGCGCGGGCCATGCGTGCGAAGGAATTTCTGAATTGCAGAGCGGGCATAAGCCTGATCCAGCACTTCGCTATTCAGTTCATCCAACACCAGGATGGTCAGAGCAGAAGGGGATGGCGTGCTGCCATTCAGCGCAGATTTCGCCTCAGCCTTGTTGCTTTTGCCTTCGACGAAAACCGGAACATCGGGCCGCTGTTCCGGCGATTCGAACGAGGCAATGCTCTGACGTACGCCGTCTTCCAACAGCGTAAAGTCAGACTGCGACAGATTAGTGACCAGCTTCCCGGCGCGATCCGTGACCACCACATCCAGCACTACCAGGCGTGTTGTGCTACGGAATGTCGGTTCTTCTTGAGGCGTGGACTTCTGAGCTAGAGATACAGGCGGAAGAAGCAAAACGAGCAGGAACAGGGCGACCCGGGCAAGCTGATTCTTTTCTGACTCCTGGGAATGGTCCATGACTTCCACGGAAGCCGAAGTCTATCACGTGGTAACCCACACTTGGCCGACGCCAATATGCGCGGCAGAAAGTGCAGAATTACAGATCTCGCGGACCGCTATCCAACTCGATGCCCGGAGGAGCTTCGCTAAGTAAACGGTGCACGTCCAAACTCTCAGTGGTCATTGCTAATTTGCCGTCGGCGGTGCGGGGCCACACTTTCTCCGGTTTGTCGCAATACAATTCAACACCATTGTCGTCGGGGTCGCGTAAGTAGATAGATTCGCTAACTCCGTGGTCGGCTGCGCCTTCCAGCGGAATCTTTGCAGCTAGAACTCTTCGCAAAGCTACAGCAAGCGCTGCCCTGGTGGGATAGAGGATCGCAGTATGGTAAAGGCCAGTTGTGCCCGGTGGTGGTGGCGAACCGCCACGGCCTTCCCACGTGTTCAGGGCGATATGATGATGATATCCACCGGCCGACAAGAAAACCGCACCCTCGCCATATCGCTGCATTACCTCGAAGCCAAGCACTCCGGAGTAGAAGTTCAAGGCACGCTGAAGATCGGCGACCTTGAGATGTACGTGTCCAATGCGGGCTTGCGGATTAATGGTGAAGGGTGGTGTTTTTTGGGGATCGATCATAGGGATTCTATCCAACGATTCATTTTAGTGTCGGTCCAGCGGACAAACGTGTCACTACCACAAAAGTCGTAATACCGCTGCTGGCGATGGACAAACCAGAGTCTAGAGCAGTCTGGCGATTGGCTATTCATCCTAACTGCTAATTGTTGCGACGCTCATGCGCCCGATAGCATCTGAGGTAAGGTGGTGTTGGGATCCCAACACAGCAATTGATAGGAGAATTATGGCTCGAATTCTGTCTCCGGGAACGCAGGCTCCGGATTTCACATTAAACGTTACTCCCGATCAAAAGCTATCGCTGCATGAACTACAAGGAAAGCCGGTGATCCTTGCGTTTTATCCGGCCGACTGGAGTCCGGTGTGCGGAGATCAGATGGCACTGTACAACGAGATTCTCCCCGAATTTCAAAAGTACGAGGCTGAGTTGCTCGGGATTTCCGTGGACGGAGCCTGGTGTCACGCCGCGTTTTCGAGAGACCGCAATTTGCATTTTCCGCTGCTCGCCGATTTTGAGCCTAAGGGTGCGGTGGCAAAGAAATATGGGGCTTACCGGAAAAAAGACGGATTTGCCGAACGGGCATTGTTCGTGCTCGATCCTGAGG
>MNGW01000083.1 GCA_001918935.1 Acidobacteriales bacterium 13_1_40CM_3_55_5
CAAGCCACCATGTACATCAACAAGTGGCTGGGTGTGAGCGGCGATTTCGGCGGCAAGCCACCATGTACATCAACAAGTGGCTGGGTGTGAGCGGCGATTTCGGCGGGGCATTTCCATCCGGTGGAAAGTTCCTTACCTATACCGGTGGGCCGGTCGTCTCCACACACAAAGGTCAGTTTTCGCCCTTTGCCCATTTCCTCATCGGAGGCGCCCATGCTTCGGCTACGGATCCTCTTAGCGGGACTACTGTCGGTGCCAACGGTCTGGCGATGATGCCCGGTGGCGGCGTCGATATGGGAAGCAAGCAATTGGCGTTCAGATTGGTCCAGTTCGACTGGCTGATCAGCCGTTTCTCCGGTGTGACCGACAAGAACAATGCTCGGATTTCGAGCGGACTCCTGTTCCGGTTCTAACTGAGCACGCTTTCACTACGGAAACTCTAAGGGCGACCTTTCGGTCGCCCTATTCTTTTCCGCTTATCTGCAGTTCCGCGAGCCTAACGGAGTGATTCCTCTACCTCGGAGAGCCAAGTGGGCCGCTTGAGCACTTCTCGTGGCTTGGGACCGTCCGCAGCTCCCACGATACCGTCACGCTCCATCAGATCGATCAGATGCGCAGCCCGTCCGTAGCCAATGCGCAAACGGCGTTGCAGCAGGGAAGTGGAAGCCTTGCCAAACTCCACCACCAACCGCACTGCATCCTGGTAAAGCGGATCGTGATCTTCCCCGTCTTCCTCACTCCCGGCTCCTGCTTCGCCAGCTTCACGCTCTTCCTTAGGCGCTTGCAGGAACTTCTCTTCGTATTCCGCCGTGCCCTGAGAACGCCAGAACTCGACGACCGCCGCGATCTCCTTTTCTGTCACAAAGGGCGCGTGCAGGCGATGCACACGGGCTGAGCCCGAAGGCAGATAGAGCATGTCGCCGCGCCCCAGCAAGGCTTCCGCCCCGTTGGCGTCGAGAATGGTGCGCGAGTCCACCTTGGTAGCAACCCGGAATGACATGCGTGCCGGGAAATTGGCTTTGATGAGTCCGGTAATTACGTCCACCGAAGGCCGCTGCGTTGCCAGCACCAGGTGAATCCCGACGGCGCGCGCCATCTGTGCCAGCCGGGTTACAGATTCTTCCACGTTGCCGGAATCCAGCATCATCAAATCCGCCAACTCGTCGATGATGATGACGATGAAGGGGAGCGGACGGTCTTCCGAATCCTCACCAAACAGGCTGCGAGTACCTTCGTCGTCGAACAATTTGTTGTATTGATCGATGTTGCGCACGCCCTTTTCAGCTAACAGTTTGAGCCGACGTTCCATTTCCCGCACCGCATTGCGCAACGCAACCGCCGCCAGTTTGGGCTCGGTGATGATGGGCGTGTACAGGTGAGGCACACCTTCATAAACTCCCAATTCCAGGCGCTTGGGATCGACCAACACTAAGCGCACCTGGTCGGGCGTCGCTTTGTACAGGACGGACATGATCATCGCGTTGATGGCAACGCTCTTGCCCGTTCCGGTCGAGCCCGCGATCAGCAGGTGCGGCATCCCATTGAGGTCAGCTGTAACGATGCGGCCATTGATGTCCTTGCCCAATGCCAAGGTCAGCTTGGAACGTGAGCCTAGGAATTCGGCGGACTCAATATTCTCCCGCAGCCAGATAATTTCACGTTCGCGGTTTGGCACCTGTATGCCAACCGTGGACTTGCCCGCCATGCGTTCGATCAGGATGCTCTCGGCTTTCAACGCCAGGCAAAGGTCGTCCGTCAGATTGGTGATGCGGCTGTATTTGATTCCCGCCTCGGGTTTGAACTCGAAAGTTGTGACCACCGGGCCGGGATTGATTTGTGTGATCTGGCCGTGGACGTCGAATTCTGCGTACTTTTCGGTAAGCACCTGCGCCAGCAGCTTTAGCTCGTCAGCATCAATCGCCCGTTGCTCGTCTGGACGGTGCAGCAAGCTGCTGGGCGGCAGTTTGAACCCGCCGGCAGCGATGCGCGGAAGCGTGGTTTTTGGCTTGTGACCGTTGTCAGCTCGTTCTGTGACTTCTGGTGAAGGTGCTTCAGGCTCCGGTTGCTCCTGCACTTCTCCATGGTCAGGCGCAGTCATACGGTCGATCCCCGTCCTGACCGGCTCAACGTGGCGCGTCACAGGGACGTGAGCGGGTTCGTCCCTATCTCGGTCGGAAACCAGTCGCGTATTCACCACTGGCCGGCCAGCCCGACGCTTCTCCAGATCCAATTGCATTTTTTGCTTGGCGCGCGCTTCCTTCCAGTCTTTCCATCTTTGCCAAAGTGCAACCGCAAAAGCAAAACGGGTTGGCGCCCAAAGCTGTAATGCGGCGAAAGAAAACGCGGTCGAAAGATAGAGCGCTACTGCCAGGACGGTGGCACAAACGATATACGCGCCAGCCAGATTGAAGTAATGGATGAGAACGTCTCCGACAATCCGGCCCAGCAAGCCTTCAATGGGAATGACCTGCAACCAGCGTATCTGTCCCGGCAAAAGCGCAAGCAGCGCCGGCAGGAAAACCGCCAGCCAGATTGCGCCCAAAGACTTGGCTATTGGCGAAACAATTTTTCGGGAGCGGAACCAGCGTATACCCAGCCCGGTGGCAAAAACGGGAATGAGAAATGCTCCGATTCCGAAAAATTGAAGCATCAAATCGGAAACTAAGGCTCCCACTACCCCGATCCAATTCCGCGCTGCTCGCGAATCGGTCAAAATTGAAGCACTGTTCAGCGACGGATCAAGCGGAGAATACGAAGCCAGTGCTAGGAAGAGAAGGAGGGCGGAGACACACAACAAGAACCCGATCAGCTCATTGAGCCGGCGGTTGTTGGTGGGCGCAAAAATCTTGGATAAATACTTCATTTGGCGTATTGCGCCGCGCAGAAAGACACCCCAACCTGCGCTGCCGAACCACGCCAGAGCCAGACGATTATGTCAAAAAATGGGGCGTGTCCACAATGATGAGTTGGATGCCGTCAGCATATGACCGTTGGCTATGGGAAGTCTGTCAACCGAGCCTCGACGCAAAGAACAACACCAAAGCCCCCACAATAATCCGATAAACCGCAAATGGCGCGAACCCATGCTTGCGCACCCAGGCCATAAACCATGCTACCGACATGTAGGCCACCAGAAATGAAACCACGAATCCAATCGCCAGCAGAGCCCACCCATGCGCATCAATGTTGCCGGTTCCAATCGGATTGGCCGCGGAATGGCGTAGCGATTTCAATAAATCGTATCCAGTGGCGGCCACCATGGTGGGAATAGACAGGAAAAACGAGAACTCCAGCGCTGACGCCCGAGACATGCCCGCCAATTGCCCAGCCGCAATCGTGGCCATCGAACGTGAGGTCCCGGGAAACACCGCGGATAAAATTTGACAGGCGCCGATCCAGAGGGCCTGGCCCAGACTCATCTCCTCCATATTCCAGGTGTGAATGCGACTTTTTGGCGCAGCGGGGCCAGCCGCCTCCGAGGGCGCATTGATTGCGTCCACAATCCACATCACGATGCCGCCTATCAGCAACGCAGCACCCATGATGTGAAGGTTTTCCAGGTGCTTTCCGATAACTTTTGTCAGCAGGAAGGCAGGGATTGCGGTGGTTACAAACGCGATCAGTGTCAGACTTAAAGGGTGGGTCAAAATGTTGCGGTCGCCACGCTCGCCTCGGGGAAAAGTCGAGAGAAATTTGGCAATGCGCTGACGAAAGTAAACCGGCAAACATAAGATCGCGCCAAGCTGGATCACGATGGTGTACATCTTCCAGTAACCGTCAGACAGGCTTATGTGGAAGAGCGCTTCGGCGATCCTCAAATGCGCGGTAGAACTGACTGGCAGAAATTCCGTAAGCCCTTCAATAATTCCCAACACTACCGAAAGCAGGTAGTCGTTCAAGTTTCCTCCGTACTAAGTGGCTGAGAAAGTATCGCAGAAACTTTCAAGCCGGCGGCTGGCACTGTTGGTTCAGGCCGAACAGGGAGGGGAAGAGTGCTGTTATTCCGTGGTGTTCCCGTAGGTCGGAATTTTCTGTTGGATCAGGTAGAGGAGCCGTTGCGCTCGCGCTCCCCAGTCGGTCTGCGGAGATTGCGCGACCACTTTTTGTGCCGTCGCAATCGCTTTACTCTTGGATTCCTCGGATTTCTTGGACTCATTTTCAGTTTTGTAAATTTCGATTAGTGCCGACCAGCGCCACGCCGCGTCGTATAGCGCCTCTGCTGCGGCTGGTGACTGGGGATGCTCGCTACCATACTTCTCATAGATCTCGGCTTCCTTGGTGGGGCACTTGGAACTGCCTTGCCAATCACCGCAAAGCTTGTTGTCGATCAAATGGAATGCCGCAAGATCGGCCCACTTCGTGCCCGGAAATTTCTTGATGACTTCTTTCATGAACTTTTCGTCCATGCCTTCGCGCAAGAAAGGCTCTCGCTCTTTTGCTGAAGGACGCGCGGAAACGTCGGACTTCTCGATTTGCCATCGGATATCGGCGGAGCGATACAGTGCTTCCCCAGCCAGCGGTGATTTAGGGAAATATTCGCTCACGCGATAGTAAAGACGCATGGCATCCTGCGCCGCTCCCTGGCGTCCCCTTCTCCGGCTGGCTTGATCCTCCGAGTCCACCCCTTCCCCGTAGAGAATCTTGTCACCATCGGGTGTGGAGGTTCGCACTACTCCTTTGTCGAGCATCCATCCTGTGACTGTCCGCTCTTCCGTCACATTGGCGGTTACGTGCAGCCATTCGCGGCTGGTCTCAAGAATAACGACTTCCCGTCCGCGTTCGACATCGCTGAGCTTGGCGGAGGTCGGGTCCGGCGAAATATAGAGCTGAGCCCCTCGCATCATGGCCCCGCGCTGGTATTCGGCAGCTTTCGCTACTGACAACCCGAAGACTAGCAGCGGCAATCCTGCCAGGCAGAGAATACGCGTGGTGAAATGTCTCATCGTCGTTGAGGTATGCGGTTTAGGAATGCGGGCGGAACCAGAAAATTCTACACTGTAGAAGCAGATTGAGTAATGTCGGCCAGCATTTGCGGCTCGATGTTTCCTCCGCTGATAATTGCCACGTTCACCTTGGTTCGCGGCAATTCAGTTCGATGAAACAGAAAAGCGGCTACTGACACCGCTCCGCTGGGTTCCGCCAATGTTTTAGGATTCACCGCCAGCCGCCGCATGGCTTCTCGAATTTCGTCTTCTGCAACACTCACAATGTCGTCCACATAGCGAAGCATGTGCTCAAAGTTAATGGGACCGATACTTTGAGTGCGTAGTCCATCCGCCACGGTTCGAGTGACTTCGTCGGCGGTGAGATGAATGATCTTTCCAGCTCGCAGGCTGGCCTGTGCGTCGGCTGCCAGCGCCGGTTCCGCCCCGATTATCTTTACCGCAGGCTTGCTCAACTTTATGGCGGTAGCCACGCCGCTGATCATGCCTCCGCCTCCGACAGGGATAAGTACGGTTTCGACCTCGGGCAGGTCCTCGAGAATTTCTAGACCCATCGTGCCTTGGCCCGCGATGATCTTCTCGTCGTTATACGGAGGCACGATCACGTACCCGTGCTGCGCCGCCAGTTCTTCCGCTTTCGCTTGCCGCTCGGAACTTGCCGGCCCAACCAAAACGATTTCCGCTCCCAATGACGCAGTCGCTTCGCGTTTTATTTTCGGAGCGTTGTCGGGCATAACAATCACTGCTTTCACTCCCAGAGCACGCGCAGCATAGGCAACCCCCTGCGCATGATTCCCGCTGGAATACGAGATCACTCCACGGTGCCGCTCCTCATCGCTCAGAGAAGCGATCTTGTTGTAGGCGCCACGCAATTTAAAGGCACCGATAGGCTGGAGGTTTTCAGGCTTGAGATAAAGTTGCCGGTCGTCTCCCTGCTGCGGTAGTTGAAACTGCACAAGGCTGGTTCGCGTAGCAACTCCCTGTAGGCGAGATTGCGCTTCGCGAATATCTTTCAAAGTTACGATGGGATTGCCTCCGCCTGGAATCGTAAAAACCGCGCGTTTAGATTTCCAATATCACCGGCATGATCAGCGGCCGCTTCTGGGTCTGCTTTGATATGTACCTCTTCAAATCCGCCCGGATTTTTTCTTTGATTACTCCGTAGTCCGCTTTTTCCTCGTCGCTTGATTGCTCGAGAGTTTGCATCACGATCTGCCGCGCGCCATCCATGAAACCGTCCTCACCAGGAGCAAAGCCGCGGGAAACCATTTCCGGCGAAGTTTCCACCCGGCCCGTGAGCTTGTTGATGGCGATGATCGGCAGCACAATTCCATCTTCGCTCAGATGACGGCGGTCCTTGATAATCAAATCTTCCACCACGTCCGTGCGCGATCCTGAATCAATGCATACTCGGCCCACATTCACGCGGCCAGCCTTGCGCGCACCCAGTTCGTCCAACTCAAGTACGTCCCCACTCTCCAGCAGGATTACTTTCCCCACCGAGCCGTGCATCGCGCCGGCCAGTTCCGCATGCAGCTTTAGTTGACGGTATTCGCCGTGGATGGGAATGAAGTACTTCGGCTTCACCAAATTGATAATGAGCTTCAATTCTTCCTGGCTAGCATGCCCGCTGACGTGCACCGGCGGCGACGATCCATCTTCGTAGATAACGTGCGCCTCGCGCCGGAAAAGGTGATCGATCATCCGGTAAATCGCCTTCTCATTCCCCGGGATGATTCTCGAGGACAGCATGACCGTGTCGCCTTTTTCGATCTTGGCGTGCTTATGATTGTCCACCGCCGACCGCGACAGAGCTGACATGGGCTCGCCTTGCGTCCCGCTGATCATCACGCACATTTTTTCTGGAGGATAATTTTTCATCTCTCCAGGATGAATCAGCAAGCCCTCGGGAATCTCGATGTAGCCCAGGTCTTCTGCAATCTCTGCCGAGCTGTTCATCGACCGTCCGATGAACGCGACTTTGCGGCCATGGTCCGCCGCCAGCTCAATTGCCAGTTTGATGCGATGGATGGAAGACGAAAAACACGAAATGAAAAGACGGCGTCGCGTGCGCGCGAATACTTCATCAAATTTTCGTCGCACCGCTCGCTCACTTGGAGTATAGCCCTTGCGTTCGACGTTGGTGGAGTCCTGAAACAACGCCAGCACTCCTTCTTTCCCATATTCGGCGAAAGCGTGCAGGTCAAACAACTTGTTGTCAGTGGGTGTCGGATCGACCTTGAAATCGCCAGTATGAAGAACCACTCCCAGCGGCGTGTGCACGGCCAAAGAAACACAATCCACCAAACTGTGCGTCACCTGGATGGGATGAACCGTAAAAGGCCCGATCTTGAAACGTTCTCCCGGACGGATTTCGCGCAGATCAGCGGCATCGAGCAAGCCATGCTCTTCTAATTTGTCTTCGACATAAGCCAGAGTAAACTCGGTGCCCCACACTGGCACGTTGAGCTCGGAAAGTATCCATGGCAATGCTCCGATGTGATCTTCGTGCCCGTGAGTGAGAACGATGGCGCGCACCCGCTGCCGGTTTTCAATCAGGTAAGAAATATCGGGAACTACGATATCCACACCCAACAGTTCGGCTTCGGGGAACATCAAACCAGCGTCGATGACGATAATGTCGTCGCCCCAACGCACGGCCATGCAGTTCATTCCGAACTCGCCTAGCCCGCCTAGGGGCACGACATGCAGTTTTCCAGTTGGCATCGGGAATAGATGATGCTAGCACAGAAGGCTGAATGGCACCGCGCGTGACATCGAGAACTAAGAACTGCGAACGCTTGAACTGAGAACTGTCTTTTCTGTTCCTCTTGGGTTAAGTTCTAATCAGATGATTGAGCATATTCGAAAATCCTGGCTAAGACGCCGCATCGAGGACGGCCTCCAACGTGGCTTTCAGCATGCCTATGAAACCGTAAAAGTCGATCCCTCCAAATTCCTTCTGCAATTGCGGGTTGCTTACGGATTGCCAGTCAGCAGCTTTCAAGGTGTTTATTCGGTAGAAGTCAGCCACCTGGACGAGATTGCCCGCCGGGTCATTCGCGGCGGCATGAAGATCGCTGCTGCGGAGGGCGCAGGTCTGGGGTTAGGTGGACTCATCACCATCCTTCCTGATCTCAGTATTCTCGCCGGCATCACGCTGCGCACTGTTCAGAAACTCAGTCTGCTTTACGGTTTCGAATACAACACCGACGAGGAGACGGCGGAACTATGGATTGCCGCCGCCAGCGCCGCCGGTGTGGATATCAGTCGTGAGTTGCTGGAAAAAGGGGTGGTCAAGCGCTTCGTGCCCCGAGTGATCCAACGCATCGCCGTGCAAGCGAGCGGAGAAGTTGTCGAGAAGTGGTCAGGACGTCTGATTCCGATCGCCAGCTCCTTGATCGGTGCAGGATTGAATTACTTCTTCGTGCGCGCCTGGGGCGAACGCGCGCGAACTCACTTCCGTGAAAGACATCTGCTGGTTCGTCAAAAGCTCGCTTCGGAAAGAACGCCGCTCTCCATCGTTTCACCGTGATTTCGTCTTGTGCTTGTCATCCAGATTGCTTCTCCTGATAGATTGTCATCGTGAATTTTCAATTTTCCGCCATTCTTTTCGACCTCGACGGTGTGCTCGTCGACTCCACCAGGTCAGTAGCTCGGCAATGGCGCCTGTGGGCGGAAGAGAACAACATCGATCCGGAAAAAGTTCTGGCGATTGCGCATGGCCGCCGGACTATCGAAGTAGTCCAGATTCTCGCACCGCATCTCGATGCCAAAGCCGAGGAAAGCAGAATCGAGAAACGGGAGGCAGATGACATCGACGGCGTCGCTGTGATGCCTGGCGCAGCGGAGCTATTGAAATCGATTCCGGACGGTCGCTGGTGCGTGGTCACTTCCGGCACTCGCTACTTAGCAACCTCCCGATTGCGGTTCGCACAGCTGCCCATCCCCCGCGTACTGGTTGCGGCAGACGATGTGCAGAAGGGCAAACCCGATCCTGAGCCCTACCTCAAAGGAGCCGAACTCTTGGAGGTTAAACCTGCAGAGTGCCTGGTCATCGAAGACGCTCCAGCCGGCATTCGATCCGCGCGCGCCGGCGGAATGAAAGCTATCGCCCTGACCAGCACCTATCCGCAGTCAGAATTACGAGAAGCGGATGCGATCTTGCAGAATCTTGGAAAGATACAGGTCCGTGGAGTAGATGGTGAGAGAAGACTACAGGTGGACATTCTCTGACGAAACGGATTACCGCAAGCTATAGTTGACGGTTAGAACGGTTTCGACTTCTACCGGAGTGCCGTTGCAAGTGGCTGGGTCGTAACGCCACTGCTGAACTCCATCAATGCTGGCTGCGTTGAGTCCTGGGGTCACACCAGAGACGATTCGAAAGTCCCGCGGTTTACCGTCCACCCCGATCCACGTATATACGGCAACTGTCCCTTCCACATGGGATCGTCTTTCTTCCTCTGGGTATTGCGGCGACACTTTGTGGACCAGACGAAATGGACTGGGATTCATGCAACCGGGCCGCGAAAGCGATCCTGCGGGAGGCACAAAAGCAGCGGACGGAAATTGCTCTGTTGTTTTAAGCTCTGCAACTTGAACCTCGGCCAGCGGCTTCCCACCTTGAACATAGCTCAGAAAACGCGGAAACAACTTTCGCCCAACCGGCATCATGTCTTTGTCAAGAAATGCCCCCTCGCGAACCAGTGTACCTGTAGACGCGTCTACGCAGACCTCTCTAGTGTGCTTGTCTTGGTCGGCAATTTCAGCGCATTTTACTTTGGTACCGTTCACTTTGCGGTCCTTAACTCTCTTGATTGTCTCGTCGGATCGGGGTGTTAGTGACATCATAGAAACAGAGTTTCCGGCGGTACCATAACCCAAGGCCGTGCGTAACTGGTTAATCCGCAGTGGCATGAAATCGACGTTCCGCTTGAGAAAAACAATACCTTTGCTCCCCAATTGAATTTCGGTGTAGCCGGGAAAATTAATCTCTTCCCGCCACTGGTCGGGACCATTCCACAGAAGTAAGTAAGTACCGTCTAGAGGTTTTCCCTGGTTGTCGATTCGAACGTTGCCCTTCATTTCAAAATATGGCAGCGCAAAGATGCTCATCTTTTCCGCGGCCTTCTCAATCAAGTCTTTTCCCTCCTGACTTTGGTTATTTGAAACGATCCCAAAGACCGAGCAGACCAAGAGGAAAACAACTGCTGAGAGGTGAAGTTTCATGATGATCAATATTGACCTGGGCTGCCAACATGCGAGACCAGATTGTTATTCTCGACTCAACCGCGCGACGAAATCTATCGGAGCCATTCTTCTAACTCGACGCCTTGATCCGTTTTCTGGTCGCGATATTTCACAATGACCGGCGTATATAAAGACAATTTCCACTCGGCGGCTTGTCCCTTGGTTACCGCCCGCGATCCGGGGACGACGACGGCATTCTCCGGCACTTCAAGCGGCTTCTCCGCAGTGGCGCGATACACTTGCCCGCGCACGATGTCATACAGTGGCGTCGAACCGGTCAGGATGGTTCCCGCGCCCAGCACCGCCCGCGCCCGCACCACAGTGCCCTCATAGACGCCGCAGTTTCCACCCACCATCACATCGTCTTCGATCACTACCGGTGTGGCGTTGACGGGTTCCAGCACGCCGCCGATCTGTGCTGCAGCGCTCAAGTGCACTCGTTTGCCGATCTGCGCGCACGAACCGACCAGAGCATGGGAATCCACCATGGTGCCTTCGTCCACATAAGCGCCCACATTGATGAACATGGGCGGCATACAGATCACCGTGGGTGCGACATAGGCCCCCAGGCGTACCGACGATCCGCCGGGAACAATGCGCACGCGATCTCGAACCGTGAACCGTCGAGCTGGATAGGTGTCTTTATCGACAAAGGAAAGGTTGGCATCTAGACGCGATTCACTCAGTTCCCCCAACCGAAACCCCAGCAGGATTCCCAACTTTACCCATGTATTGACCACCCACTTTCCATCGATCTTTTGTGCAGCGCGAATCTTGCCATTGGTGAGTGCATCACGAAAATCCATAAACGTCTGCCGCGCATCACGATCGAGTTGCTTTTCGTCCTGAGAGGCAAGGCGCTCGATAGCAGATTGCAAGGATTCCATGAGAAGGGAAGTATAAATGCTAGTACCATTTACGACTTACGATTTACGATTGAAAAACCTATGCGAGTTCGCAGTGCAGGTGGTTTCAATCGTCAACCGTAAGTCGTCAATCGTAAATGCGTTCACACACACTTGCATTCACTGCGGATCAGTACGCTCGCCATGTTGTGCGATGCTTCCCGCGTTTCGGCAAGCGTGGCGTAGGGCCCATGCCAGCGCGAATGATTGGGGTCGTGACCTGCTGGGCGCCCCTTGCCATGGTTGCACTGGCCGCAGGTGGAGCGGTGGAGGACGATCTTGTGTGGTCCGGCAAGCCAGTTCTCGTAAATATAGAATTCGGCCGCTTCCGCCGGCGGCGCTGCCGGCCTGGTGATGAGTCCAGCTTCGGTTGCGATCTTTTGCAGCCGGGAACGGGTGTCGCGCCGCATCGGCAGCAGCGGCAGACGGTAAACTTCTTCAATTTTCCCCATCATCGCCAGCACTGCTTTTACCGGCAGGGGATTGGATTCCATGAAGTTCGCTTGCATCAAGAGCAAATACTTGCGCTGGATGCGCCGGGCCGTATCCCAATCGTTGTTCAATGCAGCCCGCGTCATCTCGGACATTTCACGAGGAATTTCATTCGAGGCCACTGAGATAATCCCCACGCCACCCAGCGCGATTACCGGCAAGGTGACAGCGTCATCGCCGGAGAACACTAAGAAGTTTTCCGGCACCGCGTTGCATACTTCCGCGATCTGACTAATGTTGCCGCTGGCTTCTTTCACGCCGGCAATGTTTTGCACCTCGGCCAGTCGCGCCAGCGTTGCCGGTTCGATGTTCGCGCCGGTGCGTCCGGGAACGTTGTACAGGATGATTGGCTTGTCCACGGCTTCAGCGATGGTGCGAAAGTGCCGATATTGCCCTTCCTGAGTCGGCTTGTTGTAGTACGGCGATGCCGTCAGGATTGCGTTTACGCCCGGTCGCCCGGCGACCTCTTTGGCTTTTTCCACGGCGTCTTGAGTTGAATTAGAAGTCGCGCCGGCTACGATGGGTACGCGGCCGGCTACTACTTCGATGGTACTGTCGATCACATGCAGCCACTCGTCGTGCGAAAGCGTCGGAGTCTCGCCCGTGGTGCCGCAGGGAACCAGGAAATCGATACCGGATTCCACCTGCCACGCAATCAGCGTACGCAAAGCTGTCTCATCCATTGATCCGTCTTGCCGAAACGGAGTTACTAAAGCGGTGCCACAACCCCGGAGTTGCATAAAATAAAGATAGCGCGAATGACCCTGTACAGAAAGTAGCGCCGGCGTCCCGCCGGCAACGTCAATGCCTTATCATCTTTCAGCTCTTTGTCGGGACTGATTACATTTCTCGCCAAACTTCCCTAAAATCAAAAAACCCCTTCTTACCAGCCAGCCACTCCGCAGCTCGCACCGCACCTTCAGCAAAACTGCGGCGCGACTTGGCGTCATGACAGAGATAAATAGTGTCGTTCGTGGAATCCAGGACCACTTCGTGCATTCCCACAACGTCGCCTTCACGGAAGGAGATGATTTCCAATTCCATTCCGCCCGCGTCTTTGATGATTTCTTGCAATGCTAACGCGGTACCGGAGGGAGCATCTTTTTTCTGCGCATGATGGCGCTCGAAGATCTGTCCAAAGTATTCATGACGCAGCGCGGCGGCGGCACTTCGCACGGTGTCGAAAAAGATGTTTACTCCTATGGAAAAATTCCTGGCATACAGGAAGCCGATGCCGTTTGATTTGACCATCCGCCGCACCGTGGGCAATTCGCTATACCATCCGGTAGTGCCCACGACCATGCTCTTTTTGGCCTTGACGCAAGCTTCAATATTTAGCAGCACTGCTTCTGGAGTAGTGAAATCAATGACTACATCGACGGGCCCCAGCTTATCGGGTGCAAGCGCCGTACTCTGGGCATTCTCCCCCGCCCCAGCGACCGCGACCTCGTGCTTTCGCTGCCTGGCAACTTCGGCGACCAGCGCTCCGGTCTTGCCGCGGCCTAGGATAAGAATGTTCATGATCCGTTGCGCGCTTGAGGCGGCTCATTATGCAGGTTAATTAACTTAAAACTTACGCAAATACTCCCGGATCCAATTCCGAGAAAAATGTCTTATGCAATCGCCGTACGACTTCAGGAACCGCATCCTCATCGATGACGAACGTCAGATTGATCTCCGATGCCCCTTGCGAAATCATACGAATTTTTACGTCGGCCAATTCTCCAAAGACGCGGGCGGCAATACCGGGAGTCTCACGCAGGTTTTCTCCCACCAGACATACGATAGCCTTTCTTCCTTCATACTTCACATCCGCCAATTGTGCAAGGTCAGCAGCCAGGGCGGGGATGGATTCGTTCGAATCCACGGTGAGTGAAACGCTCACTTCCGATGTAGCCACTACGTCTACAGCCACGCGGTGCCGATCGAAAGCTTCGAAAATCGCTCTTAGGAAACCATGTGCCAGCAGCATTCGCGGAGCGGCCACATCTACGATGGTTATTCGTTTTTTAGCTGCGATCGCTTTAAAAACATTTCGGCAACGGGGGGCGCGCGCGCTGATGCGTGTGCCTTCGCAACTCGGATTCCGCGAATTCAGCACATACACGGGAATATTTTTCTGGACTGCGGGCAACACGGTCGCGGGATGCAGAACCTTGGCCCCGAAGTAAGCCAACTCTGCCGCTTCATCAAAGCTGATGACCTTGATCCGCCGCGCTTCGGGACACACGTTCGGATCCGTCGTCATCATACCGTCCACGTCTGTCCATATTTCGATGCGCTCCGCCCCGAGCGCCGCACCGACAATGGCTGCAGAAAAGTCTGAGCCGCCTCGACCGATCGTGGTTGTGATTCCAGCTTTCGTAGACGCGATAAAACCGCCCATCACGGGTACGCGGTTCTCTGCCAGCAGTGGCGCCAGTTTTGATTCGAGCCGCTTATTGCTTTCTTCAAATAACGGAGTGGCGCGCGTGTGTGTGTTATCCGTGACAATGCATTCTCGCGAGTCAACCAAGGTAGAATCCATCCCTTGCGCCGAAAATGCAGCGTTGATAATTTTGCTGGACAGCAACTCGCCAAATGCCGCCACATGATCGGTGGTTCGTGGAGTCAACTCGCCCACGGCTGCGATTCCGCGTAATAGTTCATCCAGTGCGTCGAAATCGATGCCCAAATCGCTGTGAAATTGGGTGAACAAAGCAGTGCCGAGCAGTTCGCCCGCCGCATTGTAGTGTCGCTCACGCAGGGCGCGCGAAAGCTTGAGTGCCGTCTTGCGGTCGCCAGAACCAGCAGCGCGGCCCATGGCCAGCAGTTGGTCGGTAACCTTAGCCATCGCGCTGACTACGACGACAGGTTTTTGCGACAGCCGTCCCTTCACAATCGCGGCAGTACGCTCGATGGCCTTTGCGTCCTCCACCGAGGTGCCGCCGAATTTCATCACGATCATGGAGCGAGAACCCCAGGCCACGGATTCATCCGGATGAATGCGGCCCAGCTTTGTCTGGGAATGCGAGTTCTCAATTGAAGTATCCCTGGACTTTCAGCAATTCGGCATTGAGCACGGCAGCACCCGCGGCGCCGCGAATGGTGTTGTGGGAGAGCACAGTGAATTTCCAGTCCAGCACCGCGCATGGACGAAGCCGGCCCACTGTCGCCGTCATTCCTCCACCGCAATCGGCGTCGAATCGTGGTTGTGGCCGATCAGCAGATTCCACATACCGGACCGGCTGTTCCGGAGCGCTGGGCAGTTGCAATTCCTGCGGAGCACTCCGAAATTCATTCCACGCGCTGATAATTTCTTGAGGCTGCACTTTCTTTTTCAGCTTCACAGAAACCGATTCTGTGTGTCCATCTTCCACCGCCACCCGATTGCATTGCGCGCTCATGGCAAACCCAGCGGGGATCACGCCCGATCCATTTAGCCGGCCCAACAGCTTGAGCGTTTCCTCCTCCATTTTTTCTTCTTCTTTGGCGATGTAAGGGATTACGTTTCCCAGAATGTCGAGCGAAGCCACCCCAGGATATCCGGCGCCGCTGACCGCCTGCATCGTGACTGCCATAACAGTCTCAATTCCAAATTGTTGCTCCAGTGGAGCTAGAGCCATGACCAGGCCAATCGCCGAACAGTTTGGGTTGGTGACAACGAAACCGCCAGATTTCCGGCGCCAGCTTTGGCATTCCAGCAGTTTGAGGTGGCCGGAGTTTACTTCTGGGATCACCAGCGGGACGTCGGATTGCATTCGCAGTGCGCTGGAATTGGAAACCACCGCGCATCCCGCTTCGGCGAAACGAGGCTCCAGTTCAGCGGCGATCGAGGAATCCAGTGCCGCGAAGATGATCTTGGGAGCGCCCTCCGGCGTCGCTGGTGACACACGCATCCCGGCTACTCGCTCGGGCATGGCTGTCTTCATCCGCCAGCGCGCTGCTTCGGCATATGACTTGCCTTCGGAGCGATCCGAAGCCGCAAGCCACGCTACTTCGAACCACGGATGATGCTCCAGCATTTGGACGAAGCGCTGTCCTACAATGCCGGTGGCACCCAAGATTCCAATCGGAAGTTTCGTCTGCATAGGCGTCCTCGGATTTTACAACATCGTTCCATTGCCACAGGGTCGGCGGGACGCCGGCGCTACGTAAGCCGGCTGAATGTTGAGTGATTGACAGTGTTGCGAGGTTGAGAATTTGGGCGGCCCAGCGCTTCAGCGCTGCGATACAGCATCTCACCCAGACGGCTTTAGCGCTGAGGTCTTTACTTTCGAGGAGTCTCTGCGCCGAAAGCGAACTCATTCAGCGGCCCAAAGCGTCTCTTTTCCGCATAAAGACGCCACCGTCGCCACACAATGCGCAGGCTGGCCATAACCGGAATGGAAAGATAAATACCCAGCACGCCCGCGATTTCACCGCCTGCTAACACTCCAAAAATAGCTGCCAGCGGATGCAGTTCCATGCTCTTTCCCATGATGCGCGGTGAAACTACGTAGTCCTGAATTAGTCTCCACGCCCCCAGGAAAATAAGCAGCACCAACCAGTGCGGATAACTCGCCAGCAGCGCGACTCCTACGATGAGAACAGCGGCCACCAGCGGCCCAACTACCGGAACAAACTCCATGATGCCGCCCGCCGTTCCAAGCACCAAAGCATACGGAACTCTCATCACTCCCATAACCGAGATGTAAGCCACCAGCGACAACGCCGCCAAGGTCAGTTGGGCGCGAATGAAGTGCGCCAGCATTTGGTTGAGATCACTCAGAACACCTTCCATCAACTCGCGCTGCGGGCGCGCGGTCACCAAGGAGAGTAAGACCTCGGCGAAAGTACGGCCATCATTGAGGAAGAATCCAGCCAGAATCGGCACCACGATCAGCAGCCAGGCTTGCTGCGCCACTTCGGCAATGCGCAGAGCAATTCGCTGCGTCAAGACCCGAAAATAATCCGCATGACTGGACAGGAAAGCCTTGGCATTTTGAATTGTCCTGGTGCTCCATCCGTGTTCACGGCCAATTTGCTCCGCGATCCGCCCCGTACCCAGGTCCGTCAGCAGTGTAGGAACAGTCTCGCTCAGACGCTGTGCCTGATGGGCGATCTGTGGACCTACGACGAAGAACAATGTCGTCACCATCGCTACCAGAAGGATGTAGATCACCACGATGGCGCGCGACCTTCCGCGTGTCCACTTCTCCACTCGTGATACCGCTGGATCCATCAGGTAGGCGAAAAAGATGGCAAACAGGAATGCGACCAGAGTGCGGCGAGCGGCGTAAAGAAATCCCAGGGCCAGCGCAAACAGCAGCACTGTAAACAGGACCCGTGTGGTGCGTGTGTCAATCAGTGACAGCATGGTGCGCCACGATGGTTATTCACTTCAATCGCGCACGACTTCGGTGTTGGCGCCCGCCTTCACCACTCGCAGCAATTTGTAATGGTCCTGAGGATCCAGCCACAAAGCCCATTCATCATCGTCACTCTTGATGTTGATACGAAGAAGTTGGCGCTCTGTGTCCCGAATCTTGACTTTCTCTTCGCCGACTGGTTGCACATTCACTCTGGTCGAAGTGCGTTCCTGGGGAATGATTGCGCCAAACTGGGCCGGGCCACAGCGCATCGGACCTGCGTCGTGCGCGCAACTGGAGGCCAGATACCTCCAAGCCAGTACCTGGCGATGAACCAGGAAATTATTGTCGAGCACGACGGAGGTATTCGGCATCAGGAAGGGTTGCTCAGCCGGTTTGTCACCAGGATTTTGCGTGATCCGCTCAATGAGAAATTCATTGTTGGGAACGATCACTAATGCGCTCTTGCCGGGACTGAGTTCACGCCATTCGTAGCGGATGACCGCTTTCACCTGAGCGCTGGTGGTGCTGGCGCCGCCGGATTGCCGAATGGAAAAAGTCTCTGTGGCCACCCGCTTTCCATTCATGAAGACACCAAAAGATCCGGAATCCACCATCTGTCCGGCCGCTTCTTTGCCCGCGCTGACCGCCACACCGGAGGTTAGCAACCAAAGCGTACTCACTACGAATATCGCTCTTAACTTCAAGTCTCCACTCCTTGAGTTCCTATGTTTTCCCGTAGCGCCACGTCCCGCCGGCACTTAGACCACAACGCGGGCGAGCACTGAAAGTTGCCGGCGGGGACGCCGGCGCTACCAAGCAATTCCCAGATGATGCGCTACCTCGGCTGCGACCGCGTCCACGCTCTTGCCGGTGGTTTCCACTCGTACCGTGCCAGTCATGTAATGGGGCCGACGCGCTTCATGCAATTGACGGAAGCGCTCCCGATCTTGCCGCAGCGGACGTTCGACGTTCTCCTGCTGGCAGCGCCGAAACAATTCGTCCACCGAAGCATCCAAAAAGACTATCGGCGCTTGCGTCCGCGCCAGCAGTGCAGCGTTTTCAGCCTGTACAAAAGCTCCGCCCCCTAAACCAACGACACGCGGCGAAGATACCGGCTCTCCCACCAGTTCGCGCAGGGCATCTGCCTCGGCGCGCCGGAATCCAGTTTCTCCCGATTCACGGAAAATCTGCCCAACGCTGCGTCCTTCACGGGCTTGGATGCGATCATCGAGATCTTCGAAGCCCCAACCCAAGCGTAGGCTCAAGGCTCGGCCGACACTACTCTTGCCGGCGCCCATGAAGCCCACCAGGAACACCGTCCGTACCGGAACCCGTTCCGCTGCAGACAGTTCAACCTCACGATGGGAACCGGTTCGGGTTCCCATACATGCCGGAATGCCGAACGGCTCCAAGCCGCACGGCCAAATTGTTTCAGCGTTTCTTTAGGTGGATTTTACCACTGAAGGAAAGCAACTTAACCGAAGATGCAGCCTTCCCGGCAGTACCGACCAGGGAACGTGCTTTGTCGACGGGAAAGGTAATATGGGTCTTGGGCAGCAGTGGAAAATCATTGTCCACTTGCCCCTTGACCGAGCGCGCGGTTACATCGATCGAGGCGTAGGTAGGCGCCGTGGCATCGATGTCGCCGGTATGACTCGTGAAGGAATACTCGCCGCCGCCGCCAAAGTCCCCTTCGTAGCGGATCTTCCCGCTGCTCGAGTTGACTTGAACGACGGGTCCGCTCACCTCGTTCATTATCACGTCTCCGCTGACCGACGTGATCTCTACATGCCCGTCTTGGATGTGGGTGAGAGTCACTGGACCATTCAGCGTCTTGACGTGTACATGCGCGTTACTTATGTCGCGTACATCCACCGTAGCGGTCGCGCCCTCCACGCTCACATCGCCTTGCAGCTTTTCTGCGTCCATCGGCCCGGTTGTGGAGTGCAGAGTGACATTGGCGTCGGACGGCACCAGAATTTCGTAGTCGACCCTTCCTGTTTCTGCAGTCGCGCCGGCAAAAAGGTGAGAAAGAATAACCACGCGATTGCCGTTCTGGTTTCGGTCAACTTCTACCTTATCGGAACGGAGGAGTACCTTCACCACCACTACATTGCCCGCGCCGGGCTTCACGGAGATGGGACCGTACTGGTTGTTGATGGAGACGCTGGCTTGGGGGCCAACCGTAAAACGGTATTCTTTGCGGGTTTCGTTGGCGGCGAAGGCGGCCACGCTTACCATCAGCGTCAAAAGGGCCACTCTTGCAGCTCGCTGTCTGCTTTTCATCCTGATTCTCCCCCAAGCCCATCTACAGCTAAACTTCGCTTACGGTAAGGAACGATCTAACGCCATTTCGTAAACCATGGCTTTTTGCTCATAGGCGGCCATCAGAGATCGCTGAGCTTCTTCGTCGTTCGGGTCATTCTGCACTGTTTGTTCGGCATCGCGGATGTAGGCATTTACATTCTGCAAATTGTCTGCATACGAGGTTCGCATGGAAGGCGTCCGCGATCCCACCACTTCCAGTAGTTGCTGATCGTCGTTGCTGTTGGCAGCGAGCGACATGGCCACCGGAGCCGCAACCCTATTGCTTGCAATTTGCTGAGAACGCCCGCCTTTATACACCGTTACTCCGAAAGCGATTACCAGAATCGCCGCCACTGGCAGTAGCCAGGCCAGACTCCAGCGCCGAGAGAATGCAGGGACTAAAGAGCGGTCCCGTCCGGGCTGACGAATCAGCCCCTCCTGCCGCAAAGCGATCTCGATCTGATTCCACACCCGCGGACTCGGCTCTTCGGAGGCTTGCAGAAGCCGAGCCTGCTGGGAAATGAGGCTCAGATCACTAACCAATCCGGAACACGCGGAGCAGGACTGCAAATGCGCTGCATGCTCAGCCTTGCGCTGCCCTTCCATGATATCCGGTAGAATTTTTTGAAACTCTCCGCAAGTCATACTTTCACTCCCCATTTCCCCGCGCGCTCCTCACGGCTTGCTTTTCATGCGTGCTTTGTGCAACTGTGACTTGCTGTTGCCTATTGAACATCCCACCATACCGGCAATTTCGTTGTGCTCGTACCCTTCCACGTCGTGCAATACGAATATCGAACGATATCCCGGCGGCAAAGCCTCAATCGCACGCTGCAGCTCTAGGCGATCGATGGACCCGGCCAGCTTCGCGTCCTGCGCTCCCAGCTCTTTCTTGGGCGCCTCGTCCTCGGTCTCCAC
The DNA here is from genome assembly GCA_001918935.1 of Acidobacteriales bacterium 13_1_40CM_3_55_5. GTDB lineage: Bacteria > Acidobacteriota > Terriglobia > Terriglobales > Acidobacteriaceae > 40CM-3-55-5. The sequence continues at coordinate 20,152 of MNGW01000083.1, forward strand.
CGTTTCTTCGAGCGGAACAACCGGAAGACTTTTCTTGCGCAACCGCATCAGGACGACGTTGACTGCCATGCGGTGAAGCCACGTCGAAAACGCCGACTCGCCGCGAAAAGTCCCAATCTTGCGAAACAACTGCAGAAACGCTTCCTGGGTCAGGTCTTCGGCTTCCGCCGTGTTGGCAGTCATCCGCAGGCATAACGAATACACGCGACGCTTATGCAGGTCGTACAGCACTTGAAAGGCTTCTGCGTCACCCTGCTTCGCTCGTTCGATTGCCTCTGATTCAGAAAGCCTGTCGCCCTGTGGTTTTCTTGCGTCCGTCAAGTCGCCTTTTCCGGCCGCACTTGGTCAGATGCGGCTTAAGTGTCTTTTCGTTGTACTAATTGCGGTCCCTGTGCCCACTCCACGGTTACCGTACCCGGAACCGAACGCGTTGCTGCTCTTAGACTTGCCGACTCGGTTTTCTCACCCTTACTTAGGTACCCAAGCAGCCTAAAGGGACAAGCAACCGCCGTCAACTTCAGGGCCCCGCCTTCTCGTCCTCCCCTGAGGACATGAAGCTTAAGACACCGGATACCTAGGCGGGGGCTGAAGCAGTTGTAATCGTCTCTAAGCCATGACCATGAGGACCGCGCTCTCGCTGCCGTAATAAGAAGGCGAACAACACCCCTAGAAAGCCAAGGACGGAGAATATCCACATGCCCAACCGATAACCTGCCGGGTTCTGTGCGCTGGCATGCCCATGGTCGTTAGCCCACCCAATCAGCAAATTGAAGGCGGCCAATCCGATGTTCTGAATCATGGTCATCAGCCCATAGGCGGTGCCCAGCTTTGACTGGTCGACAATGTACGCCACCGACGGCCACATCAGCGCCGGAATCAACGAGAAGGCCACTCCCATCATCGCCATCGGGACGTACAAGCTGACATTCGTATACGCCATCATCAGATAGACGGGGATCAGCAGAGTGGACCCTAGCATCATTAACGTCGCCCTCCTGCCGAACCTGTCCGCGAATAATCCGAACACCGGCGTGCCAAACATGGTGAACGCAGTCAATATACTGACCAGGAATCCGCCCAGTTCGCGAGTGGTTCCGCGGGCTTCGATGAAGAACTTAATGGCAAATGTCTCAAACGGAAAAATGGCGGAGTAAAACACCACGCAAAGCGCCACGATATACCAGTAGGAAACTCCAAATTTGTAGATGTCACTGAAGACAACCTTGTCGGTGGACCCTTGATGCTTTAAATCCATTCTCCTTTCGGCATAAGACTCCAGCACCCAATAGAGTATTGCTCCCACAACACAAAGGCTGCCAAAGCCCACCGAGATCAGCAGCGGACTACGCCAGTTGTCATATGCAGAATGGGCCCAAGTAGGAGAATTCTGCGCCAGCCATGTTCCCGCCCGCGCAATGGTCAAGTTGATCCCAAAAGCAAAACTCAGTTCCTTGCCCCGGAACCACTTAGCCACGGCGGTGGTTACAGCCACAATTAAAGATTCCGCGCCCAAGCCAAAGATCAAGCGCCCGATTGCCATCACAGTGAGTTTTCCGGAAAGTACAGTTACGACCGAGCCGGCAAAGCAGAGTGTGCCAAAAATGAAGATAGCTTTTCGCGTTCCGATGCGGTCGACAACATACCCGCCGATCAGCACCATGAACACATTCGGAATGCTGTAGATCGCTTGCAGCAGCCCGATATTCGAATCCGAAAAGCCAAGTTGCCTGGCCAGCAAATCCGCTACTGGGGCGATGCAGTCATACACGTAATAGTTTCCGAACATCGCCAGACTGACGAAGACCAAAACCATCCAGCGATAAAATCGGGTGGGTTGTTGACGCTCGGCGTCAGGCATCAGCGGAGTTTGCAGCGAAGAAGTCACATCCATAGATCAGACGAAGCCAAGAAGATAGCAGATGACAGCAAAGAACGGGAATACATCGTGGTTTCCATGACGCCGCGGGAAGACAGCAAAACTTCAGAATCGATCTCTTCGAAAATTAATCATCTTCCGTAGCTAACAATAAAGCCGGCGCGAAACCTTATTATTACGCTTCAATCCCGCGCCGAAATTTTCTTCACAAACTATCTGAAAATACAGTAGTTACGCCGCTCCGTAACCACCAACCCCACTGCAACTAACCAGCATCCAAAGAACAGTTTAAATTCGCCAACTTCAAGCGTAATTCCATCTGCGGAAGACAAGCTCACAGGAGAAAGTATTCCATGAAACGTTGTGCCTTTTTGTCGGTTCTAACTATCTGTCTCGCTCTGCCCTCGTTGGTTGCAGCGCAGGGCTCCTCCGATTGGAACCATGCTGAGGTCGGAGTGTTCGCCGACTATTTTCGTCTTAGCCGGACAACTCCCGACATTAACTTTGTCGGCCTCGGCGGTCGCGCCGCATTTAATGTTTACCCCAATGTTCAGTTGGAAGCCGAAATGGCCTACGACTTCAAGCGCAATTTCACCAGCACCTTTTCGAACGGAGTCACCACGCAACTGGTAAATACCCGTTTGCGTCCTCTGACTGCCTTGTTCGGACCGAAATTTCAAGCCGGCACTTCTGGTCCCTTCCGGGCATTCGTGACCGGAAAACTAGGCTTCGTGAATTTCAGCACCTCGGATCAGAATGCCGTTTCCGGTTTTAAGGGTGCTCTGGGAGGTGTAACCGACGGGAACACTCAATTCGCGGTTTATCCGGGAGCCGGTGTTGAAGGATTTTGGGGCCCGTTCGGCCTGCGCCTGGATGTTGGCGACGTGATCTATTTCGACGGTGGAGCGCAAAATAACCTGCGCGTCACTTTTGGTCCGCAAATCCGCTTTTAATTCTTCCTGCGGGCGCGAGTCTGTGACTCGCGTCCCGGGATGCTCTAGTGGCCCCGCCTCGTGCATTCGCAGGGTTCCTTCCTAGCCCGGCCAAATACATGCTAAAGTGGTCGAATTGGGGTACGCGGGCTGGGTGATGGAATCTGAAATCCCGCTTCAGGAGCTAGTTTATGGCGTCGGTTTACGAACTCGTAAAAGACCGCAAAATCTATTCCGTGGAAGCCGACCGAACGGTTTTGGAAGCTGCTCGTTTTATGATGGAGCACAAAATCGGCGCGCTGCCCGTGCTGCGTGACGGGCAGCTGGTGGGTATCTTTTCCGAACGTGACATCATGAATCGCGTGGTCGCCGTCGGACGCCTACCCGGCACTACCAAGATTTCCGAAGTGATGACCACCAACCCCAAGGCGGTGAGCGTTGACGAAACCGTAGAGAACTGTCTCTTCCTCATGCGCGAGTTCGGCTTCCGCCACTTACCCATTACCGATGGCAAAGAAATTAGGGGTCTGGTTTCCCTGCGCGATATCTTGCTGCGCTATTTTTCCCAGAAAGAAGCGGATGGGCGGCGGATGGCGGTGTAACTTTTTACAGCTTTTCCGCTCTGCTTCTAGTTTTCGCCGCGGCGTCGAAGAATCAGATCGCCTTCCACCGGCGGCAGAATGAATGGGAATTCGAACACACGACTTGATAGCGATATCCGCAGCACGAATCCCTCTCGCTTTTTCCAATCGCCGATCCACTTACTGTTGGTACTAAAAAACACCCAACCTTTAGTTTCTGGAGTGGCGCGATCCAATCGCACGGACCGCAAGCTGCGGGTGCGGAGAAATTCCTGCATATCCAGCAATTCTTTCTGATAAGCCTGCAGCGTGGTTTCTATTTCCTGCTTCTTCTCAGGATGCTTCTTGATCTCACGTTCCTTCTCATGGACCAGAGCAGCCACGTCGTACTGATATTGGGCAGAGAAATCATCCGGATCGAGAGCTTTCTGCACGACGTGGGAATGCGACATGAATTCCAGTTTGATATGGTCATTCCTGACGTCAAGCTGGTTCGGTCCCGTGTAGCGGAAGGCCAATACGACCCCAATGAAGCGACCAAAGTGACGTCGCGATCGCTGCAACTCCTGAGAATCCACCGCCAGCGTGATGCCCACATCATCGGACTGCAATCCATAGCGATATTTACCATCCTCGTCACGTGTGAAGGTGCAGCCGCGCTTGCCGTCCGCCCAGCGTATGGTGGACGCGCTGGATTTTTTGTCCTTGCCGCCAGGAGCCGCCCAAGCCGCAACGGCAAATAAGACGAAGACAATATTGGCGACGTAAAAGTTTCTGGAACGGCGTGGTGGCTGCATCCTTATATGTCATTCCGAGCCGGGAGAATCTCATTGCACCGTCAGTTGGATCACCGGCGTCCCGTTGATTGTCACACCGCCTCCTGTGCCCTGCACTGTGACGTTATAGGTGCCCGGCGGAGTGCTGCTGCTACCGCCGCCGCCGCCGCAAGCCGCCACGAACATCAGGCCGGAAAAGACCAGACACCCGAGCAGCAGTGCCACCACCCTTTTCTTGCGTGACCGGCCCGATGCCAAGCCGGCTCCAAACAGCGACATGCCCGCAATCGGCAGACACAGAGCATAGAACAGACCAGGATGGCGTGACGCGGACGATTGCGCCGACCCAGCCGTGGTGCTGATCGTAAGCGAAGAAGTGCCAGAGCCCCCCGCAACCGACCCCGGATTGAAAAGACAAGCTGCACCGGCTGGTAATCCCGAGCAGGACAAACTCACTGTCGCGTTGAACCCATTTGAAGGAGTTACCGTAACCGTGAACGCCGCAGTCGTCTGTCCGTGCGTTAAGGTTGCGCTTGCCGGCGCAACCGTGATGCTGAATGTGCCGCCGCCCGAACCAATTTTGGCGACGAAAGCATCGATGTTTCCGACATAGTTTCTTCCAAAAGCCGCTGCTGTAGTGGGAAAGTCGGCTGAAAAGGTGTTTCCGGTTACATAGATGTTGCCAGCGCTATCCACGGCGATGGCGCCACTTGGACTACCGGACACCGGCAGAGTGTTCTCATTCTGTGAGCCACCGAGGAAGGTGGAGAAGATGCGCTGCGAGCCTGCAGCATTAATCTCAGTCACAAATCCGTCGTTGCCGCCGCCTAGCGCAGTTTGGGTTGAATTCGTGGTCGGGAAGTCGGATGAAGAAGTCTGGCCGGTCACATACGCGTTTTTGCTGCCGTCCAACGCGATACTCGTGCCCGCGTCCACCAGGCTGCCCCCCAGAAATGTTGAGTACGTCAGCGCATTTCCAGCTGGGTTAAGCGCGGTGACGAAAGCGTCTTGAGTGCCTCCACCAAAAGCAGGCTGCAACGCCGCCTTTAAAGGAAAGTTCGTGTTGGAGTTCGTCAGCCCGGTCACGTAGGCGTTGGCCGCAGAGTCGACGGCGATGCCTAAGCCTTGGTCGGCGCCGCTACCGCCCAGAAAAGTTGAATAAACAAAGCCATTTCCGGCTGCGTTGATCACAGTAACGAATGCATCGTACGAACCGCCATTGCAGTTACCGTCAGTGCCGCATAAGGTCTGGAACGCGCCGGTGGTG
>MNGW01000078.1:0-5383 GCA_001918935.1 Acidobacteriales bacterium 13_1_40CM_3_55_5
ACAATCTGATTTGCGATGCCCAAAAAGTCGAAGAAATTCTAGGCGTCCCGCCCGAGCGTGTTGTGGACGTCATGGCTCTACGCGGCGACAGCATCGACAACATCCCCGGCGCTCCCGGCATCGGTGACAAAGGTTCCGTCGAACTGATCAAACGCTTCGGCACCGTCGAGCAAGCCCTGGACCGCGCCGCGGAAGTCGAAAAGAAAACTTACCGTGAGTCGCTGCAAAACAATCGTGACGCGGTTTTGCTCAGCAAAAAATTGGCCACCATCGATTGCGATGCCCCCATCGAGTTAGACGTGAACTCAATGAAGATGGGAGAGCCTGACATAGAAGCCTTACGCCTGCTCTTCACCGAACTTGAGTTTTCTTCGTTGCTGAAGGAACTCCTCCCCGTCGTGGAAGTCACCGACGCCCACTACACCGAAGCCAAGTCGCCCGCTGAAGTCGAAGCAGTACTGAAGTCTCTCGCGCGGGGAGAAACTCTGGCTGTCGCCGTAGAAGCTGAGCCGAGCACCTCCAACGAACAGGAATCCGAAGAAGTTGAAAACGAAAGTGGCATGCTGCCGCTCACATCCGAGCCAGCGTCGCCGAAGCTGGCGCGGAACATTGCGATTTCCGCCATACCTGGCACGGCCACAACTGTTTCCTTGCAGGTCGACGCCACCAAATCGCGCTTAGCGTCCGCGCTGGCCGACGAAAATCTTCCCAAGTCCGTGCACGATTACAAATCCGCAATCCACGCTCTCGAACCGCAAGGCGTCACACTCCGTGGATTGCGCCACGATTCCATGCTGTACTCCTACTTGCTTGACCCAACCTATTCTTCGCATAGGATCGCCGACGTCGCACTGCGTGCTTTCAATCTCAAGCTAAGTGGAACTCTCCCCGAGTCGGCCGACATCACCGGCCGCCTGGCAACCAGACTGCGCCGCGAAGTGGAACAAGCCGGCCTGCTCAAGCTCTATGACGAAATTGATCTGCCGCTCGTCCCCGTGCTCGCGGTCATGGAGCACGCAGGCGTCAAAATTGACCGTGCGGCTCTGGCGGAAATGTCTTCGCGCCTGGAACGCAAAGTGGAAGTCAAAGGCAAAGAAATCTACGAGCTGGCAGGATATGAATTCAACATCAATTCGCCCAAGCAACTCGGCGACGTGCTGTTCAATAAACTCAATCTGCCCAAGCCGGTAAAGTACGGCAAAGGAAAAACCGTCTCCACCGCGGTGGACGTCCTGGAATCCCTGGCGGCAGCCCACGAAGTCCCGCGCCGCGTGTTGGAGTATCGTCAACTTTCAAAACTCAAATCCACTTACGTCGACGCCCTGCCCGCACTCCTGAATCCCGTGAGTGGACGCCTGCACACCACGTTTGGTCAGACCGGCACCGCGACCGGAAGACTCTCTTCCGCCAATCCCAATCTCCAGAACATTCCTATCCGAACCGAATTAGGCCGAGAAATTCGCGCCGCCTTTACCGTCGAGCCCGGACACCTGCTTCTCGCCGCCGATTATTCGCAGATCGAGTTGCGCTTGCTGGCACATTTTTCCAATGACCCACTCCTGGTGGAAGCCTACCGCCGGGGCGATGACGTCCACACCCTCACCGCTTCCCAGGTATTCGGCGTGCCCCCATTGATGGTCACGCCCGATCACCGCCGACAGGCCAAAGTGGTGAACTTCGGCATCGTCTATGGATTGTCGGCTTTCGGGTTATCGCAGAATCTCGGCATCGAGCCTTCCGAGGCGAAACAGTTCATCAATGCTTATTTTGAGAAGTACAGCGGAGTGCGCAAGTTCATCGACCGAACACTCGAAGAAGCCCGCCGCGAACAAAAGGTAAGGACTCTTTTCGGACGAGTGCGACCGATTCCGGACATCAATAGCAAAAACTCCAACCTGCGCGGATTCGCCGAACGCACAGCGGTGAACACTCCCTTGCAAGGAACGGCCGCGGACTTGATCAAGCTGGCCATGATCCGCATTGATGCCGCCTTGCGCGAGCAGGGAATGAAATCAAGAATGACTCTTCAAGTGCACGACGAATTGGTATTCGAAGTCCCAGAAAACGAAATCGATACCATGCGAGCGTTAGTCCGGGAGCAAATGGAAACCGTTCATCCCCTGACCGTACCTCTGCTGGTGGAAATTGGCGTAGGAAAGAATTGGCGAGACCTGGAATGAGCCGCTAAATCCCTAACGTCCGCTGAATCGTACTTACAATGCCGCTCGCTAGTGCGCGCATCTTCTCTTCCGATTCCGCTTCCACCATCACCCGCGCCAGCGCTTCGGTTCCGGAATAGCGCACCACGACGCGTCCATTGCCATCGAGTTCTCGTTCCGCGGCTTCAATCGCTCGCTGAATTTCAGGCACTTGCGCGAACGGAATCTTCTCCCGCACACGTACATTTTGAATCGTCTGCGGAAAAACTTTGAGATCATTGACCAGTTCCGCCACAGACTTCCCCGTCCGCGCCATGATTTCCATCACCCGCAACGCCGTGAGCAGCCCATCTCCCGTCGTAGATTCGCCGTCGCGAAAAATGACATGTCCCGATTGTTCTCCACCCAGGGTCGCGCCGGATTTCAACATTTCCTCCAGAACATACTTGTCCCCGACATTCGCCCGCAGCATACGCACTCCCGAATTACGCAGCGCGATTTCCAGGCCCATGTTCGACATCGTTGTGGCCACCACGATCGAACCGGCGAGCACATCGCGAGCTTTCATATCCCTCGCCGCCAACAGCAGGACGCCATCGCCGTTCACTACCCGGCCATCAGCATCGCTGAACAAGGCCCGGTCCGCGTCTCCGTCGAAGGTGACGCCCAGATCGAACTCTGCTTTTCTCCCAGCAACCGCGCGCGCGACAGTTTCGGGATGCAGAGCTCCACAATTCTCATTAATGTTCTTGCCATCAGGCGACGCGCTGAGAAATGTTGCCTGTAATCCGCAATCACGGAACAGCTCCGGTGCCTCGGCTGTAGCCGCGCCGTGTGCGCAATCCACTAAAACTCGCAACCCGCTCAGATCCGCATTCACATTGGTCGCCAACCATTCGATGTAAGCCCGGCGAAGCCCAGCCTCACCCGGAAGACTGGGTGCCGGCGCCGTAGACGGTTCGCTATGTGCACGCGGGTTTTGCAGCAAAGCGAAAATTTCCTGCTCAATGGCCAATTCGTGCGAGTCCGGCAGCTTGTAACCATCTCCGGAGAAAACTTTAATGCCATTGTCGGTCCACGGATTGTGTGACGCCGAAATCACTATGCCGGCCGCATACTTTCGCGACCGCGCCAGATAGGCCACCCCGGGAGTAGTGATCGTCCCTGCACTGTGTACCTCCACGCCACATGAGATCAGTCCGATCGTGATCCGATCCGCAATCCACGAACTCGATTCCCGCGTGTCTTGACCAATCACAACTCGCGGTTTCGGATTGCTTCGCATCAGATCATGGCCCAGCGCGCGCCCGATCAGATACGTGCTTTCCGCAGTCAACGGAAATTCGCCCGCGACTCCGCGAATCCCATCCGTGCCGAATAGTTGTCGTGTCTGGGAAGTCATTCCGATCCGTGGAGGTCAGTTTCCGCTGGAAGCCTTTTATCGGAAACGTAGGCATGCGTCACAAATGTCCCCCGCTCCATGGTTCCGCTTACGTCAATTGCGTCAGTAATCGCGGCTTCCACCACCTCCACTCGTTTTTGGGGTCCGCTGATGGTGATGGTTGGCGGCACAACTACAATGCGGCCGATTTTTAACCCGGCCGCAAACGAACCGATCACGCGAGGATGAATCTCAACTTGCCGAGTGAGCCGTTTATCAAAAGTGAGACGAACCTGGCTTGGGATTACCTGCACCACTTCCAGACCATGTGGCTGATGTATCTGTTGTGAAGTCAAATCAAAAGTACGTTCACCCGGACCAACCCCGCTGAGGTTAATCTCCGCGTGGATATCCGAAGGTTGCAGGCGGCGAACTGTCGTTTCCGGCCCCCGCACCCTGATTTGCGCCTGCGGAATGCTTTCCGAGCTGATCTCCAAATTATCTGGAACATGATGAAATTCTATGGGCAACTCAACCACAACTTCTGCCGGAGCAGGATCGCGCGCCACCGCCAGCCACAAACCAACTGCCAGGCCCAGCGAGATTAGCTTCAGGCCCAGGTTGTGGAGCACGTAATGACGAAAGAATTCACCCATGATTCAGCGATCCGTTCCCGGTGTGACTCGGGTCCCGGTTGCGCGAGGCAAAGCAGCCCGCGGTATCTGCTCCTCTGGATTTTCTAAAGCTTCACTGCCATTAGTAATAGGTGTGGGCAAGGTGGAAGGAGCAACATAAAGCCGCAACAATCCTCCCAGACGCTCGCGCAATTGATCCACCGTCAAGTCACGCTCGATGTGTCCTCCGACTGCCAGGCTGATCGCGCCGCTCTCTTCGGAGACGATCACCGCAATAGCATCGGTTTCCTCAGTCACGCCGATGCCCGCCCGATGCCGTGTGCCCAACTGGGTGGATAGCACGGGATTCATGGAGAGCGGCAAAAAACAGGCCGCAGCCGCAATGCGATCCTTCTGTATGATTACCGCCCCATCGTGCAGCGGTGCACTGGGCCGAAAAATTGTGGCCAGCAGATCGTAAGATAGCTGCGCGTCCAGCGGGACACCGCTTTCAATGTAAGTACGCAACCCTACTTCGCGTTCGATCACCATCAACGCACCCGTCTGATTCTGAGCAAACAGATTGGCCGCGAGCACGATGTCGTCGTAAGCATCCGCTTCTGAAGCAGGCGTCCGGCTCAGAGTCAGTCTGCGGCCCAGCCGCGCCAATCCCTGCCGGATCTCCGCCTGGAAAACTACGATCAACGCGAATACCGCGTAAGGAAGCAGGGTACTGATCAGCCAGTTCAGTGTGGTGAGTTCGCCCACACGAGAAAAATAAAACGCAAGCACCAGCGCCGCCACGCCCACCAGCATGACCGCGGCGCGCGTCCCCCTGACCAGCGCCAAAAACTCGTAAATGACAATCGCGACCAGCAGGATATCGAGGACCGAAATCACCGACAAATGTGGCCACGGCGCCGAAAACTGCGTCAATGCAATCCCCTCCGGGATGGGCCTCGCTCTGGCCCCTATGGTCAACCTCATTGTAATCCACACCTATTTATGTGTGGCGCGGGCGCCCGCCGCCTGCGAACTTCAACAACCTGCGCGTGTTGAAAAACAAAGCACTGTAGCTAACCGGTTCTATTCTTCACCACCGCAGTGACAGTGCCTCGTAAGAGTCGTGCCAGGATTTCATCTCCCGGACTTACCTGCTCCGCATCCTTTAGGAGTCTTCCCGAAGAATCGAATACCAGCGCATAGCCTCGCTCCAGAATAGCGAGCGG
>MNGW01000078.1:5515-8986 GCA_001918935.1 Acidobacteriales bacterium 13_1_40CM_3_55_5
CATCTGCCGCTGCGATCGTTCCAGCCGGTACAGCAGATCATCGAGCTTCTGCTGGCGCTGGTTGATGAGCTCCATCATGTAGGCAAACGCCCCATGCCGTGCCAGTTCGGTGAGCGCCTGTCTTCCCATCAGCAAGCGGTAGCGCATGGCTCGCGCCAGACGTTGGCGCAACCCTTCGGCTTGTTCCTCAACTTCCTGCCGCGAACGAATGACCAGTTCCGCTGCCGCCGAGGGAGTGGGGGCGCGCAAGTCGGCCACAAAATCAATGATGGTGAAATCGGTTTCGTGTCCGATTGCCGAAATCACTGGAATTTCGGAGGCTGCAACCGCGCGAGCGAGTCCTTCATGATTGAATGCCGCCAGGTCTTCCGCCGATCCTCCGCCACGAGCCATGATGATCACATCCACATTGCGGGCTTTGTTGAAGTAGCGAATGCCGGCACTAACTTCCAGCGGCGCCGCTTCGCCTTGGACTTGTGCGGGAAAAATCAAAATCCCTGCCGTATCATGCCGCCGTCTGAGCACATTCAAAATGTCACGCAACGCCGCTGCCTGCGGAGAGGTGACAATCCCTATGCGCCGCGGCAGAGTCGGAATCGGTTTCTTGCGGGCAGCGTCGAAGAGTCCTTCGGCTTCCAATTTGGCTTTGAGCTGTTCGAATGCGACCTGGAGAGCCCCCGCTCCTTTCGGCTCGAGATATTCCGCCGAAATCTGAAGCTCACCACGATCCTCGTAAATCGTTACCCGCCCTCTCCCCACGACCTGCATGCCGTTCTCCGGACGGAAACGCAGCAATCGCGCCTGAGAACGGAACATTACCGCCTTGATCTGCGCATTCTGATCTTTGAGCGTGAAATACAAATGTCCGGAGTCATGCGCGCGAAAATTAGAAATCTCTCCTTCCACCCAGATGTCGCTGTATTCCCGCTCGATGTGCGTCCGCACTGCGACCACAAGATCGCGCACCGTCCATACACGGCGATCCGCAGGCCTGAAACTGAATCCAAGCTGGTCGCTGGAACTCATGACAGGAAGTTTAGAACAGCACTTAGCATTTAGCACTTAGCATTTAGTCCCTGAACCGACGTGAAGCTGCAAGTAAAGGCCAAAGGCATGTGGTCTTAGTGTGGAGCGGCACGTTCCACGGCTGGCCAAATGCTAAGTGCTAAATGCCAAGTGCCGAATGCTGATTGCTGATTGCTGAGTGCTAGCTCTGCTATCGCAATCGCCCGATAAAATACAGCACCACCGAAAGCACCACGCTCAACAAAATCGAAGTGGCCAGCGGAAAGTAAAACGTCGTGTTCTTGCCGCGATAGACAATGTCTCCTGGAAGCCGGCCGAGCGGAATATTCATCCGCCCAAACACCATCAGTACTAGACCGACAACCACCAGGATCAGTCCGAAGAAGAGCAGCAATCTGCCTAAGTCCGGCATGGGTTTAGTTTAGAGGAACTTGTCTAGCACCGCAGGTCAAACTAAGAACCAAGAAATGATATCCGAGAACTGAATCCTGCAATCTCACTGCCGAAACCTGACACCTGAGCTTGGCCCTCTCCCCCGACGCCGAAACCTGAGACCCGATACCTGAGATCTGAGACCTGACCCCCGAATGCTACAATCCGCGCATGAAATCGGTCTCCGCATTCTTACTAATTATCAGTTCCGTTGTTCTCTTGTGCGCGCAGACACCTGAAGTCGAGATCACAGCCGAACCTTCTCATCATCTCGCGCTGCAAAATCCATTCGTACGGGTGTTTAAGGTGCAAGTCGCGCCGCATGCCGCCACCTTGATGCATCATCATCGCCATGATTACGTTTTCGTCACCCTGGGTGCCTCCGAGGTTGAGAACGATGTGCAAGGCAAGCCTCCAGTTACGCTGAAATTAAACGACGGCGACACCCATTTCCTGCCCGGCGGATTCGCACATATCGCCAAGAATCTTTCCGGCAAGCCATTCCGCAACGTCACCATCGAATTCATGCAGGATGAGAAGGCGCACAAATCTCCTCCGCCCAAGTGGAACGAAGAACGCGGCATGCACATCCTCGAAGGCGGCACTCAGGATATTCTCTTCGTCAAAGACGGCGTCCGCGTTACCGAAGTCGCCTTGCAACCTGAAGCGACGCTTCCCAAACATCATCACGCCGGTCCGCACTTACTGGTCGCGGTCAGCGATCTCGAAATTCGCAGCGACGTCGTCGGTCAGGGCCCCATGCTTGGATACTTCAAATCCGGCGACGTGAAGTGGTTGCCTGGCGGCTATTCCCACACTTTGACCAACGTTGGAAAAGCCGAGGCCAAGTTCATCACCCTGGAGTTCCACTGATGGTGTTGGCAAAATCCGCTGCTCATTGGAGGGCTTACTCATGCGCGCAACGCGAATTGTTTTTCTCTTCGTGCTGTTGGCTATCCTGCTACCGTCGCTGACGGCGCAAACAAACTCTCGCGAGGCTGACATCAAAGCCGCGGTCGACGCCTATCTTGCCAAGATGCCACCCGCCCAGCGCGCCCGCTCCAATGCCTACTTCGAAGGCGGATATTGGCTCCTCCTCATCGACTTCATCTACACCATCCTGGTCATGCGCCTGCTGCTGCGCCTGCGCTCATCCGCAAAAATGCGCAATTTCGCTGGCCGCATCACCCGCTCACGATTTCTCCAACCCGCTGTCTACTGGATTCAGTTCATCATCGCCGTAGCTCTGCTCACTTTCCCGCTCACCGTCTATGAAGCCTATTATCGCGAGCACAAATACGGTCTGCTCAATCAGACATTCGGTCCCTGGCTGCGCGAGCAGTTGATCATGCTTGCAGTCAACCTCGTACTCGGCGCCATTTTCCTAACGCTGTTGTTCTGGGTGGTCCGCCGCCTGGGCAAGAATTGGTGGATCTGGAGTGCAGTTGTCGCAATCATTTTGCAGGCATTCGTTGTCCTGATCGCTCCGGTTTACATTTTTCCCTTATTCAATACGTACAAGAAATTGGAAGACGCCCGTGTCCGGGATCCGATCCTCAGCATGGCGCGTGCCAACGGCATCCCCGCAACCGAAGTCTACGAGTTCGACGCGTCGCGCCAATCCAACCGTGTGAGCGCCAACGTCAGCGGATTTGGCAGCACGATGCGCATCTCGCTCAACGACAATCTGCTCAAGCGCTGCACCTTGCCCGAAATCGAAACCGTCATGGGACACGAAATGGGCCACTACGTTCTCAATCACACCTACAAAGGACTGGTCATGTTGGGTGTCTTGTTTGTGATCGGCTTCGCCTTTCTGAACTGGGGTATCCACTTCGCTCTCGCCCGCTGGGGAGAGCAGTGGGGCATCGCCGGCATCACGGACGTCGCCGTCTTGCCGGTGGCGAGTGCCGTGATCGCGATTTATTTCTTCCTGATGACGCCGGTCACCAACACCATTACTCGGACCATGGAATACGAAGCCGACATGTACGGCCTGAACGCAGCCCAGCA
>MNGW01000158.1 GCA_001918935.1 Acidobacteriales bacterium 13_1_40CM_3_55_5
CATTGAAAATTCCCGTGGCTAGGGCGCGTTCTTTCTTCGGAAACCACTCCGCGACGGTCTTGATGCTAGCTGGGAAAACCCCTGCCTCGCCGAAGCCAAGAGCGGAACGAGCGATTACAAAACTGGTGAAGCTATTTCCCAGGGCGTGGCCCATCGAGGCCAGGCTCCAGAATGCCATCGCCAGTGCATAACCTAATCGCGTGCCCAGGCGGTCCACCAGCCTTCCTACCAATATCATGCCGACCGCGTAAGCAGCCTGGAATGCTAAGACCAGATTCCCGTAGTCGATGTCGTTCCAGCCCAAGTCGTGTTGAAGAGTGGTCTTGAGGACGCCAAGGACCTGGCGGTCCATATAGTTTTTGGTGGTTCCAAGCAACAGCAAAGTACAAATGACCCAGCGAAAATAGCCGGCACGGGCGGAACCTCCTCGTAGCTTTTTCTCAAGTGCTTCGGCTTCCTGCACGGGAGAAGTAGCTGAGACACCGGGTCTGGCGGTCTGATCCATGATCTGGTGGCGCCATTGGGCGTCAACATCGCAGAATATAAGAATGGCTCTAGTCGCCTGTCAAACCATTTAACATAGCGATTCGCCGGACGGGGAACACCGAGGGCACAATGAGAATATTTCGATGTGCGTTAATCGCAGTTTTCCTGCCATCACTTGTTTTCACGACGAATAGCACCGCCCAGGCACAGCAACTGGCACAGACTCCGCCCATGGGCTGGAACAGTTGGAACAAGTTTGCTTGCGAGGTAAGCGAGCAATTGATCGGCGAAATAGCGGACGCGATGGTCAGCAGTGGCCTTAAGGAGGCGGGCTACCAATACGTCAATATTGATGACTGCTGGCAAGTCAGCCGCGATGCCCAGGGGAACATTGTTGCGGACCCCACCAGATTTCCCAGTGGGATCAAAGCCCTGGCCGATTACGTACATGGCAAGGGGTTGAAGCTCGGAGTGTATACCGATGCCGGACGATTGACTTGCCAAAAGCGGCCCGGAAGTTTCGATCACGAACTCCAGGACGCCAAGACGTATGCTTCGTGGGGAGTGGATTACGTGAAGGTGGATTGGTGTTACTCCGAAGGACTTGATCCGGAAGTGCAGTATGTGAAGTTTCGTGACGCCTTGGCACAAGCCGGACGGCCCATCGTGTTCAGCATCTGCAATTGGGGTGTTAAGGCGCCTTGGCGCTGGGGACCGAAGACTGGAAACCTCTGGCGGACGGCGGGAGACATCAGCGACAAATACGACAGCATGTCGCTAATTGGATTCGGCCAGAACGGCTTGGAGAAATTTGCCGGCCCTGGACACTGGAACGATCCCGACATGCTCGAGGTCGGCAATGGGGGTATGAATCGTGACGAATATCGAACCCACATGGCGTTGTGGGCTCTACTTGCAGCGCCACTGCTTGCCGGGAATGACCTGAGAAGCATGACTGCCGAGACCAAGGAGATGCTCACCAACCGAGACGTCCTTGCTGTTGACCAGGACTCGAAAGGTGTGCAGGGTCATCGGATTTGGGAAGAGGGTCCGTTGGAAATATGGGCAAAGCCGCTGGCCGATCAGAGCCAAGCCGTCGGTCTATTCAATCGGAGCGAAGCGGCCCTGAAGATGGCTCTGGATTTCAAAGCTATCGGTCTTAACGGTCCGGCGAAAGTGCGTGATCTTTGGGAGCACAAGGATATTGGCACAGTGCGAGACTCGTACACCGTTGAAGTGCCCAAACACGGCGTGGTACTGGTAAAGGTGTCGCGGTGAACTGTCGCACGGCGCGAGCTTTCTTCCTCGCAGGCAATTTCAGTCTTTTCCTGCTGCCCACGGCACCGCTCGCGTCAACACCTCAAGCCCACAGTACACTGCAAATCTATTTTGTCGACGTCGAGGGCGGCCAAGCCACATTGTTCGTCACACCTGCCGGCCAGTCATTGCTGATCGACACCGGATGGCCGGGTCACGATGGGCGAGATGCGGATCGCATCGTGGCTGCGGCGGGGAAAGCGGGCATCAGCAAGATTGACTTTGTTCTGCTGACGCACTACCACCAGGATCATGCCGGCGGAATCACGCAGCTCGCTGCGAAAATTACAGTAGGGACGGTCATCGATCATGGAGAAAACCGTGAGCATACGGATGCGCCCACAGAGCAAGTCTGGCAGGACTATCAGCGCTTCCTGGCAAAAGGCAATATCAAGCGCATCATCGCGAAACCGGGAGATAATCTGCCTATTCGGGGCATTCAAGCGAAGGTTGTAAGCTCTGACGGCGCTCTCATCAAAAAACCTCTACGTGGAGCCGGCGCAACAAATATGGCCTGTCAGTCGTCCAGTCCATATCCCGCCGACAAGACGGAAAACTTACGCTCTTTGGGGGCGATGATCACATTTGGCAAGCTCAGGATTCTGGATCTCGGCGACCTCACCTCGGACAAAGAAATGGAGCTAATGTGTCCATTGAATCGTCTTGGCCATGTAGATATCTACATCGTTTCTCATCATGGCTGGAGCCAAAGCGGTAGTCCTGCACTGGTGCACGGTATTGCTCCGCGTGTGGCGATTATGGACAACGGAGAAACCAAAGGCGGGTCGCCCAGTTCCTGGGACATCATCAGGAAATCACCTGGGCTTGAAGATCTTTGGCAGTCACATTTTTCCAAGGAAGGCGGCACCGCCCACAACGTTGCGGATCCGTTCATCGCCAATCTTGCCGGACCCGACGCTGGCAACTATCTGAAAGTGACCGCGTGGAAGGATGGAAGTTTCGAGGTGTTTAACTCAAGGACAGAGACCAGCAAGCATTATGCGGCTGCTCATTAGCTGCGCGCTGTCGACGGAGTTTTTCTCCGAAGCTTCAATATCGAGAGCAATACGATAAGGAGTGACGTCGCCAACACGGCGCACGCGATGAGGAAAGGCTGATCCAGACCCGTCTCGCTGATCGGTCTTGCGGTAAAGTTGCCGGCGACACCGGTCCACCAATAAGCAAAGAGCCCAATATCCATCACGATATGGCCGATCATGCCGAAAATGAGCGATCCCGAGGACCAGGCGAGAAGTCCCAGTAAAACCCCGGCGCCAAACACGATGGGAACCATACCAGCCATCGCCCAGCCTTTAGTGAGATGCACTGCCGTGAAGAAGAGGGAGGAGATCAGGACCGCGACCGGCGCGCCATGGCGCAGTTCGAGCGGGCGCTGCATATAGCCGCGAAAACCGGTCTCTTCGCAAATCCCGGCGGAGGTCGCGGAGACTACGACCGCAATCCATTTCAAGGGCAGCGAGGGAATGAAGGAAAAATCATAACCCTGCCGGAACGTTGCCATCGGATAGGGCACGATGCGGAACAGCAAAACAATTGACGCATGAATACTTATCGCGAAGAAGAGGGCGGCGATAAGCCCCCACGACCACTGCGTGGGCGTCGGGATGCCGCGACGGAACGCCGTGGCGCGGGCGGCTTGCGTCCTACGCGGCGGACCTCCGCCGCTCGCCCACCACACATACAGCGCGAGGAATGCCACTTCAACAACCGCAGCAAGCGGCACGCCGAGGTTAAGGAGCAATAACGGCCAAACGTTGGCGGGGATGAGAGCCATCAGAAGGCCAGAGATGATGGCCCGCAGCGCGGTGGGCAACCTCGCCCACCCGCTGAAATGACGTGAGGGCAGCAGTGTCATCATGTCGTGACCAAACCGGTGGCGATTCTACAGCTATCCTTGTTTCAAAGTGGATCCGGTATCGGCTCCATTCGCCCCAGCAGAAATACATATCCCGCGATCCCCAGAAGCAAAAATGCCGCCGCGCCTACGAACGCTCCCGAGAAGGAATGCGTTGCCTGGACGATATAGCCGGTAAGAATCGGAGCGGCGATGGCCGAAAGCTGATTACAAAAATTGATGATTCCGCCGAGTGTGCCGACACTTTCCCGCGGGGCGATCAAAGAAGGGATCGACCATCCCACCGGCGCGGCCGCAGCCAATCCGCCCAAAGATAGGCTGATCCAAAACAGCGCAGCTAGAGGTGTGTGCGCGGTGGAGGCGCCAAATATTCCAAGGCCGAGAACCGTTCCTCCAATGAGTACAGCCTGGCGGACACGAATCGGGTTCCAGCCTCGCTGAATGAGCGCGTCAACCAGCCATCCACCTACCAGCAAATCCGTGAATGTCGCGAACAGCCATGGCGTGCTGGTATAGAGGACGGAATGGAGCAAGTTCACATGGTGAGTCACGGAGAGATAGCTGGGTAGCCAAGTCAATAGCAGATAAAAGCTGTAGTTATAGGAAGCAAAGCCGAGAGCCAGCCCCAGCACTTCACGCTGCCAGAGTAAGTAAGCAAGCGGAGCGCCTTTCGAAGCTTCAATTTGATCTTCCGGTTGTGCGCCGCCTCGTGTAATGAACTCCCGCTCTGCAGCGGTGAGCCGCTTATCTTCGCTCGGGTTGCGATAAAACGCATAGAACAATGCAAAATAAAGAAGGCTGATGAAACCGGTCGCTGCGAAACTCCATCGCCAACCAAAACGCAGCAGCAAGATACCAATTAGAGGTACTCCGATGGCAGACGCAAATTTTGCTGCTGCGTCAAAAATCGCTGTAGCCAGGCTCCTCTCTTGCTTAGGAAACCAGTATCCGATTGCTTTTGCATTGGCTGGGAAAGTTGGAGCTTCTCCTATCCCGAGCAGAAGGCGCGCTGCAAAGAAGCCGCTGATTCCGGTAGAGATTGCCGCACCGAAAGAAGCTATGCTCCAGAGAACGGTGCTGACACGGCCCACCAGGCGTACTCCAAACCGGTCTAGCAAGAGGCCGGACGGCATTTGGAGTAGAGCGTAAGTCCAACTGTAGGCGCTCAACAAATATCCAAATGTGACGGTGGAGATTCCGAACTCGCTATGCAGGGCGGCTTGTGAGACAGACAAATTGACGCGATCGAAGTAATTAACCAGCACCCCAAATCCCAACAGCCAGGCAATTCCCCAACGCCTGCGGGGGACTTTGCTACTGAAGTCCGAATCCGGCGGTAAGGGTGTGGTTTGAACAGCCCGGTTCATGGCAACGGAATCATGAGCCCGCGCCGGGGCCTACGGCTACGACAAAGTACATCGCCGGAGTCGTGCCAATATTCTTGGTCCCGTGTTCGTCATTGGAATGGACGAATCCCAGCGAGCCCGGCCCCATAATATGCCCAGTGCCGTTAATGGTGAGTTCGACTGTCCCCTCGCGAATGAGCCACATCTCGGAGTGCACATGATGGTGTGGAGGATGCGGCATGCCGCCGGGAGGCAAAGTGGTTTCGTGTGCTTCCAAGGATTCACCCGTAGCAAGCTTGCCCTTCAAAATCGGACGAAACTGGGCGTTCTTAGAAGTGTTCACCGGCAATTTCTCAAATGAATATGTGGCGGAAGGCAACGAATTGTCGTCGGTGGCGAGAGCCTCCAATCCAACAGTGGCCGGGAAAGAGCCAGCCGCTAACAGAAGACACATTTCACGTCGAGTTATCGACATACGTACCTCGCGCGGGAAAGTTCGAAATCCGGCCGCATCATACCAGACAACCTGCTACGTTCTGGCCGCGATACGTGGAGTAAACTTCAGAGCCATAGGCAACGCTTACGCAATGAAGTTATTGCCCAAACTCTGGAAGCCCGCATGAGCGCGCAACCCATTCTTCGGCTCGGAACTGTAAAGGACGTTGCGCGTTTGGAGCAGCACCTGCGTTCGCTCCATCTGACCCTCCCTTGCGATCGGGAGCTCGCGCGTGGGCCGGACTCTCCGCTGCGCTGGCCGCTTACCAAAGGCGACATCAAAATCGGCAATCGGATCGCGGTACAACCCATGGAGGGTTGGGACGGTTCGTCAGACGGCAACCCGACAGAGAGCACGATCAGGCGCTGGCGGCGTTTCGGTCGCAGTGGAGCGAAATTGATTTGGGGCGGAGAAGCCGTCGCGGTCACTCATGAAGGACGCGCTAATCCGAATCAGCTCTTGGCAGCAAAACATACGCGTGAAGGATTGCACCGGCTGCGAAACGTATTGATAGAGGAACATCGGCGAACCACAGGTTCCGACGATGGATTGTTGATCGGTTTACAGTTGACGCATTCGGGTCGTTACAGCCGACCAAATGCCCATGATCGAATCGAGCCTCGCATTCTGTTTCATCATCCGATCTTGGATCGTCGATTGGGTTTGCCGGATGATCATCCTCTACTGAAAGATGCAGAGATTGAGGAGATTATTGCGAATTTCCACCGCGCAGCCTGGATGGCCTGGCATCTGGGATTCGACTTTGTCGACATTAAGCATTGCCATGGCTACCTCGGCCACGAATTTCTCGGCGCTCATACACGAGAAGGGCGTTACGGCGGCAGTTTTGAGAACCGAACCCGATTCCTGCGGGAGGTTGTGCAGGGAATACGTTCCCTCGCTCCGGAACTAGCTATCGGCGTGCGGCTTTCGGCTTTCGATACCATACCTTTCTTGTCCGATCCGAAGCGACCGTCCGAGGGAAAGCCAGGTACCGGGATTCCTGAGAAATCCGAAACGTTGATTCCGTATCGTTGGGCATTTGGTGTAAACCCGCTGGCTCCGACAGAAGAGGATCTAACCGAAACGATTCGCTTTTTGTCTCTGCTTGAGCAGTTGGAAATCCGGCTCGTAAATATCACCGCGGGCAGCCCTTATTACAATCCTCACATTCAGCGGCCTGCTCTGTATCCACCTTCCGATGGATATCAGCCGCCGGAAGATCCGCTGGTTGGTGTGGCTCGGCAAATGGAAGTAACACGACATTTGAAAAAGCGTTTTCCAAATTTGATTTTTGTGGGATCGGCGTACAGCTACCTGCAGGATTTTCTGCCGAACGTGGCCCAGGCCGTCGTGCGTCAGGAAGGGGTCGACGTAGTTGGGCTGGGGCGAATGGTATTGACCTACCCTGACCTGCTCTGGGACGCAACCGAGGGGAAGATGATCCAGCACAAGCGAATTTGCAGAACTTTCAGTGATTGCACAACTGCGCCTCGCAACGGATTGCCGTCTGGTTGTTACCCGCTGGACAGTTACTACAAGACTTCTGAGTTCGCCGAGCGCCTAAGCAACTTGAAGAAGCACTGACTCCTCATGGCCTGGAGCGCGCCCACTAAAGCTTGACGATCGATCGGAATGAAGCCTCGCCCTCAGCCCGTCGGCATCGAATCTCTGGCCCAGCGACGGCGCTTTGGTCGCCAGGTGCAAGGCATCGCAGCGGCCTTGCTGCCATATGAGTCAGACGGGAAAGTGGCCGTGGAAGCATTTCAACAGCATTTGGTCGCGACGCATCGCGCCGGATTAATGAACGCCGTCAATATGGACACCGGCTATGTAAACTATCTGACCGATGCAGAAAAGCAAGACGTTCTGCGATGGACGGGAGAGGCACTAGGGAAAGATGTGCCCTTTGTGGCGGGAGCCTACATCGAAGATCGAGCGGGCGAGATAGTCGCCCTCTACCGGCAGCAGATCGACTCCATCGTAAGTTTCGGGGGAATCCCTATTTTGTTCCAGACGGTCCGTCTGCGCGGCACCCCTGCCAGAGAGAAAGCAGCGACTTATCAATCAGTGTGTCGAGGATATCCGCATGTGCTGGCTTTTGAATTGGGCGCTATGTTCGCGCCGAACGGCGAAATTTTTGATGAAGAAACTGTCCGGTGTTTAATGGATATTCCGGAGATCAAGGGGATAAAACATTCCTCGCTCGACCGGCTGGTCGAACTCGAACGGCTCGCTCTCCGCGATTCGTATCGGCCGGATTTTCGTATCTATACGGGAAACGATCTGGGCATCGACATGATTGAGTATGGATCGGATTATTTGCTCGGGCTGGCAACCTTCGCACCGGAGAAATTTGCCGAGCGGGACCGGCTATGGGAGAGCGGCAATCCAGACTATTACGCGGTTTCCGATGCGCTGCAGTATATGGGCAACGTAGCTTTTCGGGAGCCGGTTCCCGCCTACAAACATTCAGCAGCGGTGTTCTTGCATCTGGTCGGGCGTATAGCTAGCGATTTGACGCATCCGAAAAATCCCAAACGCCCGTCATGGGAATGGCAAATATTGCACGATTGTGCCCGACGGCTTGGTTATGAACAACAGTGACCTTCACACATCGACGACCCTGTCTGGTTTCTGCGCAGCGCGATAAATTGCTTCAATTACCGCTAGACTTCGTCGCCCCTCGCGGCCGTCGCACACCGGCATCCTGTCGTGTTGGATAGCCTGAATAAAATCCTCAAACACCGCTTGATGTCCACGGAAGTCGCTAACGACCGGAGATGAAGAACTCTGATTTCGGTCCCGGGTAGCGTCAGCGTTGGTATCCGCGAGCGGATTCCGCAAATCTGCCGCCACGATGCGATCGTGCTCCAGAATGATTGTGCCTTCCGACCCGGTGACTTCAAGTCGGCGTGGATATCCCGGGTACGCGGCCGTAGTCCCCTGAACAACTCCCAGCGCGCCGCTGGCGAACTGGAGGATTGCGACCGCGGTGTCTTCAGCCTCAATCGCATGCAGAGCCGCGGAGGTGCGCGCTTGGACACGAGTAACATCGCCGAACAGCCAAAGCAGAAGATCGACGGTGTGGACGCCTTGATTTATCAATGCCCCGCCGCCATCGAGTGACAATGTTCCGCGCCACCGCGAATTGTCGTAATAGTCAGGAGGCCGATACCATTTCACGCGCGCATCGGCGAGAATCGGTTTGCCAATCACGCCACTTGAGACCCATTGTTTGAGTCTGCAAATGTCCGGCTTCAGCCGGTCCTGAAAAATCACACCAAGTTTTACGCGGTTGCGGTCGGCTGCTTCGATCAGTGCATCAGCGCGTTCGGTGCTGATATCGATAGGCTTCTCGGTCAACACATGCAGCCCGCGCTGGGCTGCCGCAATTCCCTGAGTCGCGTGCAGTCCTGACGGACTTCCTATTGCAACCAAGTCCATCGGGCGGTGCGCGAGAAATTCTTCGAAGTCCTGATACCGCGTTCCTCCGTGTTCGCGACAGAGGCGATCAACCTTGTCCGCATTTGTGCCATAGATTGCGGCAATCTCCACACCAGCAATCGCACGCGCCGCGCGTGCATGCGTCTCCGTGATATTTCCGCCGCCAATCAGACCGATATGGATTGCCATACTCTGAGAGAATCATGATAATGCAGCGCTAGACTCGGAGTGTTCACTGAGCCCTGTTTGGCTGGCGAGGAGGAGGGTTAATGCCGTTTCGGGGTTCGCGTCGTGAATTTTTCGCTAAGACTGCTGCACTGGCGGCCGCTATGAAACTCCCGGCTCTGGAAATGCCTAAATCTCCAGACGTCGTGAAATCACCGTTTCGAATCGCCGTCATCAATGACGAGATTGCGCAGGACTTTGGCCATGCGTGCGAAGTCGCCTCACAAAAACTCGGCATGCGATGGATCGAACTGCGTAGCCTATGGGACAAGAACGTGCTCAGGCTGGATTCGCACCAAATTGCCGAAGCGGGCCGCATACTGAAAGAGAACAATCTGCGAGTCACGGATATTGCGAGCCCGCTATTTAAAGTGGATTGGCCTGGCGCCCCAATATCGAAGTTCAGCCCGAAGCGCGATCAGTTCAATGCCGATTTTACGTTTGATCAGCAAGGTGAAGTGCTCGATCGCAGTATCGAATTAGCAAAAACTTTTGGGACTGACCGTGTACGTTGCTTTGATTTCTGGAGACTTGATGATCAGAAACCATATCGTGCCGCGTTCAATGAAAGATTGCGGGCTGCCGCCGACAAAGCCGGAAAAAAAGGCGTGATCTTGGTTCTGGAAAATGAGGCCGCGTGTAACACCGCGACAGGAGCTGACTGGGATCCTGGAAACGCCGCCGCTCATGGTGAAAATCCTTATCCCGATGGATACAATCTGCTGCCGAAGGATCGCATTGGTCATTGCCACTGCAAAGATATGCTACGGAAAGTGGATGGCTACGACTGGGCAGCCATGGGTCGAGGCATTATCGATTGGGTGGGCCAGTTTAAGGCGCTTAAACGCGACGGCTATCACCGCGCTGTTAGCTTGGAGACTCATTGGCGCGGCGCCGGCACGCCGGAAGCATCCACAATAGAAAGCTGGAAGGGAATGAGGGACGAGCTGCAAAAAGCAGGAGCGCTGTAAATTACCGCCAATCTCTTCGGGAGACTCGTCGTTGCAACAAGTCAGCGAGGTACGCAGATGAAGATCAAAGATGCAAAGGTCTTTGTCTGTTCGCCAGGGAGAAATTTTGTCACGCTGAAGATTTACACCGATGAAGGAATCTATGGTCTCGGCGATTGCACTTTAAACGGCCGGGAGCTTGCGGTGGCCAATTATCTCACCGACCACGTGATCCCTTGCATTATTGGACGCGATCCATTTCAAACCGAAGACATCTGGCAATACCTTTATCGCGGAGCGTACTGGCGCAAAGGGCCAGTCACCATGAGCGCGATTGCCGCAGTGGATATGGCGCTGTGGGACATCAAGGGCAAGTCGTTAAATACGCCTTTATATAATTTACTGGGGGGAAAGAGCCGCACTGGCGTCATGGTTTACGGCCACGCCAACGGCCGAGATATCGAAGAAACCGGCGACGAAGTCGAGAAATATATCGAGCAGGGATATCTCGCGGTGCGCGCACAGTCCGGTGTGCCCGGACTGCCCACGACCTACGGCGTGTCCGACGACAAGATGTTCTACGAACCGGCGGCAAAAGGTTTGCCCCCTGAGAATGTGTGGTCCACAGAGAAATACTTGATGCAGGTCCCAAAATTGTTCAAAGCCCTGCGCGCAAAGTATGGGGAGGAAATCCATCTGCTGCACGACTCGCATCATCGCTTGACCCCAATCGAGGCCGCCCGGCTGGGTAAGGAACTGGAGCCGTATCATCTTTTCTGGCTTGAGGATCCCGTAGCAGCAGAACTGCAGCAGGGATTTCGCATCATTCGCCAACACACCACCACGCCTTTGGCGGTTGGTGAAATTTTCGATACAGTGTGGGACGCCAATCTTCTAATCACCGAACAGTTGATTGATTATTTGCGAATGACTGTGGTCCACGGCGGCGGAATCACGCCGCTAAAGAAAATCGCAGCTTTTGCAGACATGTATCACGTGCGCACTGGAAGTCATGGTGCAACCGATCTTTCGCCGGTGACGATGGGCGCGGCCTTACACTTCGACATTTCGGTCAGCAATTTTGGGATTCAGGAGTACATGCGGAATACCAAAGAAACGGACGAGGTCTTCCCGCATGCCTATCATTTCAGGGGCGGCTATTTGTACCCCGGAGATAAGCCGGGGCACGGGGTAGATTTTGACGAGGCGTTGGCGGCCAAGTTTCCGTATGAGCGCGCTTATCTGCCCGTGAACCGCAAGCTCGACGGGACTATGTGGAACTGGTAAGCGAGGTGCATAACAATGGCGAAGAACACGCGGCGTGATTTTGTAAAAAAGAGCGTTTTGGGCACAGCGGCTTTTCTGGCCTATCCACCGGCGCGGGTACTTGGAGCAAATGATCGTGTGCGCGTAGGG
>MNGW01000127.1 GCA_001918935.1 Acidobacteriales bacterium 13_1_40CM_3_55_5
CCGGCTCCGAAGACGCGGAGTCGCGGCAGAAAAATCAATACCGCATCGCGCTCACTGGATCCCTCACTTCGCTACGACTGGTTAAAGGCCAGCGAAGACACCAAATACCAAGGCAAGGGACGGAATATTTTTCGTGCGCAGATCGACATCCCGCGTCCGGTTAGAAATCCTGCGACCGACCGTACGCCAATAGTGCCGCCACAACCAACTGGTCCTCCCCCTCCTCCACCCATCAACCTGAAATTTTTCGGATTTGCCAGCAAGCCGGGAGAGCCCAAGAAGATCTTTCTTTCGCAGGGAGAAGATGTATTTATCGCAGGTGAGGGGGAAATGGTTGATCGGCGTTACAAGATTCTGCGCATCTCTCCGATGTCGGTCGAGGTGGAAGACGTGCTCAACAACAACCGTCAGAGTATTCCACTGACCCAGGGATAAGAAACTTCGTTGACCGCGCTCTTGTCACGATGCGCACTCTAAGAATGGTTGACACTGATGTTGTGTAATCGCCGATTCTCGCGCCGCTCGTCTCCGCGCTCGCAGAGCGGTTACATGCTGCTTATGCTGATGCTGGTGGTGACTCTGCTGGCAATTGCCGCAGCGGCTATTGTGCCCACGATGGCTTTTCAGATTCGCCGCGACCGCGAAGAAGAACTTATCCACCGCGGAGTGCAGTACTCGCGGGCAATCCGGCGGTACGTTAAAAAATTCGGACGTTATCCGACGCGCCTGGAAGAATTGGAGAACACCAACAATCTCCGCTTTCTTCGCCGGCAGTACAAGGATCCAATCAGCGGGAAGAATTTCAAGTTACTTCATCTCGGAGAAGTGCAAATGAATTTCGGGGCAGGCGTTGCTGGAGCCACTTCCCCAGGCGCCAATCCCGGAGTCCCGACGTTGGGCGGGGTGGCACCGATTGGACTCGCTGGAGCGCAGAGCAGTCAACCATCGACCGCAGGCATGCCGCAGCCGGGAGCTGGGGTTGGGTTTAGCACAGGTGCCAACACCACCTCGCAGCCTGAAAAAAACACAAGTGACGTTAAGCTTTCAAGTCAGGTTTTTGGTGGAGGACCGATCGTCGGGGTAGTGAGTACGAGTAAAGACTCGAGCATTCGCGAATTCAATAAAAAGAAGCACTACGACCAATGGCAGTTCATCTATGATCCGTCCACCGATCGCGGCGGACTGCTCAATACACCTATGCAGCCACCGCTACAAGGCGCGACGCAGAACTTGCAACTGGGGGCTGCCGGCGGCACTCCAACTCAACCCCAGCAGCAGCCGCAGCCGCTACCGCAACCACAAGCTGAGCAGCCACAGGCAGAGCCGCCACAATAAGAAAAAGCCTCATCTTAATCAATGAGGCTTTTTATCTTACGTAGTGGCGCGCGAGTCGCCTGCCGCACTAATTCTTAGACGTTGAACGAAGATCCGCAACCGCAGGTACTCTTCACATTGGGATTCTCGAACTTAAACCCGGCTCCTTCGAGCGTCTCGATGTAATCCACGATGCAGCCATTCAGGTACATGAGCGACGTGGCATCCACGTACACTTTCAGGCCATCCATGTCGAAGACTTTGTCCATAAGTCCTGACCCATTCTCAAATGACATGGAATAGGAGAAACCGGAGCATCCGCCGCCGACAACCCCCACTCGCAAACCGGCAGGAGTAGGATTCTGCTGCCCCATAATCTCTTTGACCTTGGAGACTGCATTCGCAGTCAGACTGATCGGCGCTGTCTTTACTTCCGGCGTGGTTGTAGTGGCCATTCGTATCTCCTTGAAACTATTGAGTCCACACTATTATAACAAACCGTTCCCGGAAGCCCTAGCAAAGCTTACAGTACCTAAGTTTGGAACGGCCCTTCACTGACTTTATTAGATGAGGGGAGCCTGGTTCCGGACTCGTCCACAAACAAACGCGGTAACCCTTGCCAAGCGGAGCTATAATCCCCGGTGGGCCCTTACCCAAAGCCGGTCGTGGGCCACAAACCCACACCGACGCGAGAGATCAGTTCTACCCGAGGTGGCGTATGTCTCCTATGGTCTGGATGCTGATTGTGTGGGGAGTTCTGACGGCTGTTCTGATAGTCCTCCTAATCTATCGCAGCACTCTCACCATGCAAGAGGATGATCAACTTTTCCTGGGCGATTCCGAATCGCACATGGAACAGGAGCAAATTCAACTGATGCACAAGGTGAACAAGATCAATCCCTTTGTGCGCTGGTTAGGAGCCGCTTCAGGATTGCTGATCCTGGTCATAGCGGGCCTGGCTATTTATCAGGGACTGAACCAAGTGCAGTAAATTTCGACCCCTCGCTTCGCTCCACGCGCGGAACGCCAAGGAGTCGCGGGAAAATCTTTGCGCGCGCTGTTACGAAGCGCAAGCAGAGCCTGAGGCTGGTGCCGGGAGCGGGACTTGAACCCGCACGCTTATTAGGCACAGGCTCCTAAGACCTGCGTGTCTGCCAATTCCACCATCCCGGCTTGAACTCCAGTATAAAACGAGAGTGATTCGTTCATGAACTCGGCAGTGTGAAATCCGCCACTAGGGGCAGATGATCCGAAGCGATGAGCGCTTTCCGGCTGCGGTGCAGCTTGAAATCTTTCAAGGTGAGCAATTTGTCGAAATAAAAATGATCCAGGTGAAGAAACGGGATCAGACCAGGGTAAGTCCGGGCGTGGCGCAGGAACATGCGGGGATCGATGCTCTCGAAATTATCGGTCATCATCCGTGACGTCAGCCCGCGAGTCCATTCGTTGAAATCTCCCACGATCACTCTCGGCCCGGTCAACGCCGTATGTTGAAGCAGGTCTTGGCTTAGCAATAATCGCGCCTGCTGGCGCCGTTCCATGAATCCGGTTCCAAGATGTACGTTGAAAACGTGCAGCAGCGTGCGCCCCGCCACGTCCACATCGACCCGCAGACAGCCACGGCGTTCACGACCACGTGAGGTTACATCGTAGTTGCGATAGAAACGCACCGGGAAGCGGCTGAGCGTCATGTTGCCGTACTGACCGCCGTGAAGAGGACGGGTCTCGCCAAAACGCCAGGAATAATTCTCGAATGCGTGGGCAATGTATTGCGCCTGATCAAGATTCGCTTTGCCAGGGACGTTTACGACTTCCTGGAGAGCGATGACATCGGCGTCCAACTCACGAATTACTTCCGCAATACGCTCCGGCTTGGTGCGCCGGTCCACGCCACGGCATTTGTGGATGTTGTAAGTGGCAACTCGAATTCGCGAAGCGGAGCTCATTCACTGCTGGCGTTCGAGAACCCAGCCCAGCAGTTCTGGAGCGCGCTCCAGTACCGGCCTTCGCTTCCATTCCTGGTAGGTCACCTTGCGGCTACAGGCAAGGTCTTTCGCGAAATCCTGCTGCAGGCGCTGAGTGAAGTCTGGATCTCGTGCCGCTAGATTGACTTCGTCATTGATTCCGAAAGATCGGTTGTCGAAATTCGTCGATCCCACCACACCCCATATGCTATCAATCAGCAATATCTTGGCATGGATCATCGAAGGTTCATACTCATGGATGGAAGCTCCGGCTTTCAGCAATTTTCCATAAGCGTGGCGGCTGGAACTCCGCGTAAGCATATGGTCGCTGCGTTTCCCGGGCACCAGCACCACGACTTCGACATTGCGTTCGCGCACGGCGCGCACCAGTTCGTCAATGACGCTTCTGTCTGGTAAGAAATACGGAGTTGTAATGTGAATGGTTTTCGTGGCGGAAGCAAGCAGCACCTGAAACAGCATTCGCGCTCGGGTTGCTCCACCTCCAGAAGGGGTACTGTTCACTATCAGGACATCGCCCTGACGCTCGCATTCCTGCCGCACGAAATGATCCGGTCCGAAGAGGACTTCTCCACAGCTTTCAAGCCAATTCTCGGCGAAGGTGGCTTGAAGATGGGGAACTGCGTCTCCTTCCACTTTGACCATGGTGTCACGCCAGCGAGGATGCTTGCTTTTATCCTTGAACCAGTGATCAGCCACACCAGCTCCGCCGATAAATGCGGTGCGGCCGTCGACAACCAGCAGTTCGCGATGGGTTCGATTATTGAAGTGAGGAAGTTTGTTCCACTTCATGCCGTTGTACCAGACAACATTTCCGCCAGCCTTTTTTAAATCTGAAAAAAAGTTCTTCCCCACGCCGGCGCTGCCCACTCCATCCAGGACTACGTTGACAGTTACACCCGCTTGGGAGCGCTCGGTAAGGGCAGTCACAAAACGCTGTCCGATCTCGCCCTTTTGAAATATATAAGCTTCCAGATTCACGCTTCGCTCTGCCCCGCGAATGGCTTCCAGTTCGGCTTCATAAAATGTGGGGCCATTGGTCAGAACGGTAAGCCGCGTGGTCTGATTCACCTTGGCGTCTACTAGTGCCTCCAGCATGTGGAGGAAGTCGTCCGAGTCGTTTGACTCCGAGGGAGAAGCAGAGACTCTGTACCGGAGGCCGGGATCGAAAAGGGCGACGATAATGAGGACCGCCATCGCAAGGATGGATAAGTAAGCGATGACAATGAAGCTGGTCGAAACCGTTACTTCAGCAAACATTATTCCTGGCATGTCCGCCCCCCTCCGGCCAAGCGCAGTTTAGATGCGTCAATTTGTGTTCGCGACCGGGGAAACGGGTCGGTCAAGCGGACCTCACTCGGCCGGATGGTCAGCTTCTCCTTTGTTGTTTCCTTGTCCCGCTCCCATTACACTGTGGACCCTATGTCGATTCCAACGCAGCCCAACATCAAGCTGGTCAATAGTCCGGAATACCGCGAGAGCTACGCCAATAGCGTTCAGGTAAGAGTGAATGTCTGGGATTTCTTCCTGGTGTTCGGCACTCTCCAGCAGCAGACCGAGAACCAAGTCGAAGTGCTTAATTTTCAAGGAATCTATCTGAGCCCGCAACAGGCCAAGGCGTTGACTTCCATCTTGCAGCAGAACGTGGCCAGTTATGAGAGCACTTTTGGCGAAATCAAACTCGATCCGCGCATGACCGCTACCGGCCCAGTACACTAGACCGCGCCTGTGCTGCGCGACGACCTCCAGCCTCGCAGATTTCATCCAGCACTGCTCTTCGTGTTGGTCTTTTTTTTGTTGGTTGTGCTACACGCGCCTCTGCTCCGGCTGTCGTATTTTTGGGACGAGGCTGGATATTATGTTCCGGCGGCTCGCGAACTATTATTAACCGGAAGTTTGATTCCGCGCTCCACGCCTTCCAACGCGCATCCTCCGCTGGTGATGGTTTATCTCGCGGCCTGCTGGAAATTGACTGGGTTCGCCCCCGTTGTGACCCGCACCGCTATGCTGGCGCTTGCTGCGTTTTGTTTACTAGGCGTCTTCCGGCTGGCAGAACGAGTGTCGAACCCTCAAGTGGCGCTTGCCGCGACGATCTGCACCGCCCTCTACCCTGTGTTCTTCGTGCAGAGCTCACTTGCCCACCTTGACATGGCAGCTGCGGGGCTAACATTATGGGGTTTGCGCTCTTACATCGACAACCGAAGAGCACAGACGGCATTTTGGTTTTCACTGGCAGCGCTGGCAAAAGAAACGGCGATCCTTACGCCATTGGGTTTGCTTGCCTGGGAAGTGCTTTGCCCATGGGTGGGGAGCAAGTCCCGTGAGTCAACTTGCCTGTATCCGCGACGTAGGTGGAGCTCTGCTCTGCTTCTAGTTCCCGTGATTCCGCTGGGGATCTGGTACGCCTACCATTACCTACGCACCGGATTCGTATTCGGCAATCCGGAATTTTTTCGTTACAACGTGGAAGCTACTCTACATCCGCTTCGCATTCTTCTGGCGCTGATACTGCGCTTCTGGCAAGCGCTTGGGTATCTGAATCTGTATTTGCTGACTTTAGCTGGACTGCTGGCGCTACGCCGTCCTCCCCTGCAGGACGAAAACGGTGAGCGGCCGAAGATCGCACTGAACGTACAGTTAGCCTTTCTCGCAGTGATCCTGGCGTATGTGGTCGCGATGGCTGTGGTTGGGGGCGCTGTGTTGGCTCGTTACATGCTGCCAGTGGTTCCTCTGATAATCATTATTTGGGTTTCGACGCTGTGGCGACGCGTGCAGCTGTGGTGGGCTGTAGTCGCCATGGTAGGACTGGCGTTTGTCATCGGACTATTCGTCAATCCTCCCTACGGATTTTCCTTCGAGGATAATCTCGCGTACCGCGATTACATTCTGTTGCACCAGCGGGCGGAGCAGTTTGTGGAAGCCCGATATCCTATGGCGCGGGTTTTGACCGCTTGGCCTGCCAGTGATGAACTAACCCATCCCTATCTGGGTTACATCACTCGGCCCATGCGTGTTGTCCGTATTGAGGATTTCAGTGCCGAGCAACTGCTGGCCGCAGCCGAGTCCCGGTCTGCTTTTGAGGTGGCGCTATTATTCTCCACCAAGTACGAGCCTCCGCATCCCTGGTTTGAACACTGGCGTGCCTGGCAAAGTTGGAAGACACGATTTTTTGGATATCACCGCGACCTGCCTGCCGCGGCTGCGACAGAAATTCTCGGCGGCAAATTAGTTTATTCAGAAACACGCGATGGGCAGTGGACCGCCGTTGTCGAAATCCAGCAGATTATGGAGGCACAGGCTGGAACAAGTATGCAGAGTGATTGGTTATCTCAGCATCAGATGACAGGAGTAGGTCTTCACCACCAGCCAGACTTGGCTTCCAGGGCGGAGATGCAGCGAATCCCGAGCCGCCAATGTGAGATGGACGGCTATTTCCACTCCGCAATCCACCGTTGCTACAACTACCATGTCGCGTTGCTGCACCGAGATGATTGTGCCCCGGATTATGTTGCGGGCGCTCAATCCACTGGGCTGAACTGTGGCTAGCAGAATGTCCCCTGCACGAATTCCAACCCGCAAGGTCGAGCCCACGTCCGCTCGCACCATCGGCGTTTCCCATTCCACGTCGCTGCCAGTGATGCGGCAAGTCATGGTGCCACGGTCTTCGTGCACAGCGACTACGGTCACATCAAAAATGTTTTCGAAGCCGGAGAGTTGCGCGACGGTTTCCTGACGTGGAGCTGACATCACTTCGTGCGGCGTCCCTTGCGCGATGATCCGGCCATTTTCGAGAACCAGCACACGCTCGCCTAGAGCAAAAACTTCCTCGCGGCTATGAGTGACATAAAGAATCGGAATGCGGTGGCCACGGTTCCAGGCTCGCAGGTCTTCGATGATCTTCGACTTGGTCGAGGCATCCAACGCGGCCATAGGTTCATCGAGCAGGAGCAAACATGGATCGGTCACCAGCGCGCGAGCCAGCGCCACCCGCTGACGCTCGCCTCCAGAAATCTCCGCCGGCTTTCGTCCGCGTAGATTCGAAATGCGGAAAGAAGACATCAAGGCCTCGCTCCGGTGGTGACGCTCGCTCCGGTCAAGAGACTGAAGGCCGTACTCGATATTTTTTTTGATGCTGAGATGAGGAAACAGCGCTAGGTCTTGAAACACGTAGCCAATTCTGCGCTGCTGAGCCG
The DNA here is from genome assembly GCA_001918935.1 of Acidobacteriales bacterium 13_1_40CM_3_55_5. Classification (GTDB taxonomy): domain Bacteria; phylum Acidobacteriota; class Terriglobia; order Terriglobales; family Acidobacteriaceae; genus 40CM-3-55-5. Next base: position 7,490 of record MNGW01000127.1, read on the forward strand.
CCAGATTCGTGCCGCGCTCGAGGTCAAGTAATTTCTCCTCTGCAATCTCAATCCGTCCTGAATCCGGAGTAGCCAGGCCCGCGATGCAATCCAGCAAAGTGGTCTTCCCTGCTCCGGAAGCGCCGAACAAAATGGTAATTCCGGCCGGAACTTCGAATGCCGCATCCAGCTCGAAATTCACGCCGCTGCCGGCAAACCGCTTGCGGATCTGGACGGAGAGGAGGTCGTTTAGAGACGAGCTTGACGCTGTCGGGGAGTCTTTCATCCGGAGCGCTTTTACTTCCACGGCCACACTGCCCACACTTTCCGATTCAAAGCGTACACCATCGAAAGAATCGCGAATGACATCGCCAACAAGATTAACGCCGTCATGTTCGCAGCGCCGTATTCGAGCGCCTGCACCTGGTCGTAGATTGCGATCGATACCGTACGTGTGACGCCCGGAATGTTGCCGCCAACCATTAGCACTACTCCGAATTCGCCCATGGTGTGAGCAAAGCTCAGCGCTACACCAGTCACTAATCCGGACAGCGAGAGGGGCAGAATCACGTGAAAAAATGTCCGCCACTTCGAAGCGCCCAGTATCGCTGAAGCCGCAATCAGCCTGGTGTCTACTGCGGCAAACGAGGCGGCGAAAGGCTGCACCGCGAAGGGCAGACTGTAAATGATCGAGCCGATCATCAGCCCTTCGAAAGTAAATGCGAGACTATGACCGGTCAGGGATTGCCACCAGCGTCCCAGCGGGCTTCGCGGACCAAGCGCCACCAGAACATAAAATCCCAGGACCGTAGGAGGGAGAACGATGGGCAGGGCGACCACTGCTTCGGCGAGAAACTTCCACCGCCAATGCGAATAGGCTATCCAATAGGCGATCGGTAATCCGATGACCATCAAGGAGGCTGAGACCAACACTGCCAGCCGGGTGGTAAGCCAAAATGCCTGCCAGTCCATTAAACGCTTCCCTTTCGGGGCGGTTTTTCTTGGGAAAAAGGTATCATCCCCAAGGTGAATAAAAATTAACGTAAACTTTTGTAAATATTGCACAAAACCCGCACCGAGGCAGCAGAATATACCATCAATTAGGGTAGAGTCCGAAGGTTTCGAGCTGGCAGTATTTAGCGCTTGGCGGTTGGCCCTCCAAGGCTTGTCTGAGTGTTAAACGGACCATCACCGACTTGTAATGGTTAAATGCTAAGTGCTGATTGCGAATAAAAGGATAGTTCCGTGGAAATGCTGAAACGTCACTGGTTGATCGTGGGTCTGGTGGTGGTTGCCATCGCCGTGTTTGCTGCCTTTCAGTTTAAGGGAGCGGATAAGCCTCAATATTTCACTGTCAAAGTGGACCGCGGAGATGTTCGCGAAGTGGTCGAGGCGACCGGAACCATCAATGCCGTGACCACGGTGCAAGTGGGCTCGCAAGTTTCAGGAACGATTTCCCACCTTTTCGCGGATTTCAATTCCAAGGTGAAAAAGGGACAGCTGATCGCGCAGATTGAGCCATCGTTGTTCGAGGGCACGTTGCTCCAGGCAAAGGCCGATTTAGCCAACGCTCGGGCGAATCTGCTCACCGCAAAAGCTAACCTGGAGAAGGCACAAGCTACCGCTTTACAGACCAAAGCCGACTACGACCGGACGGTCAATCTCACTAAAGAAGGAGTGATGAGTCCGCAGCAACTCGACTTGGCGAAGGCCAACGCGGATAGCGCAACAGCAAGTGTTTCCGGAGGGCAGGCCCAGGTAACTCAGGCGGCGGCACAAGTGCAGCAGAAAGAGGCAGCCGTCACGGTGGCGCAGACTAATCTTAATTACACCAGCATCCACGCGCCCATCGATGGAACTGTGATCGCTCGCAACGTCGACGTAGGCCAGACTGTGGCGGCTTCGCTGCAGGCTCCGACTCTGTTCACGATCGCGCAGGATCTGACCAAGATGCAGGTCTACGCCAGCACGGACGAGTCCGATGTGGGGATGATCCGCACCGGTCAAGTCGTGAACTTCAAGGTGGATGCCTACCCGAAAGATACGTTCAGCGGCCGGGTTTCACAGGTTCGTATGAACGCGACCACCGTGCAAAACGTTGTCACCTACAACACGGTAATTGATTTTGATAATCCTGACACCAAACTTTTTCCGGGGATGACGGCGTACATCACTATCCCAGTGGCCAGCGCGAAGAACGTATTGCGCGTCCCCAATGGGGCACTGCGCTATAAGCCGGACATGAAACCTGAAGAGATCCGCGCGCTCTACCAAAAATATGGGTTGACGTCTGGGGAACAGGCTCGAGCGGCGGGGGGCGCGAGCGCAAGGCGCTCAAGGCGGTGCAGGCGATATGGAGCAGACGCGTGCGCCCAGGATGGATATATCGATCGTCTGGAAGTTGCGTCCGGATAAAAGCTTGGAGCCAGTAAAAATCCGCACTGGGATCACGGACCACACCGTCACCGAAGTGGCGCAAGTGCTGAATGGTCAGGCAAACGAGGGTGATCAGTTGGTGACTGGGGCGGTTTCTCCGACGGCCAGCACTGCACGACCACCCGGGGCGACGGGTCCGGCAACTCCGCGGGGGCGATAAGGACGCAGTTGCCTGGACACCGCAGCGCTTTGCCGTGAAGAGAAACAAGATGGCTACTGTTTCACAACCTGGCATACAGACGATTCCGACCAGCGCAGCTGGGACAATCATCCAGATCGATGATGTACATAAATACTACGACCTGGGCGAAACCCGGGTGCATGCTCTGCGTGGCGTCAGTCTGCAAATTGAGCGCGGTGAGTTCGTTGCCATCATGGGCGCCAGCGGAAGCGGTAAGTCGACTTTCATGAACATTCTGGGATGCCTCGATAAGCCCACCAAGGGACGTTATCTGCTGGAGGGAATTGAGGTCTCAAGTCTCAGCAAAAAAGAACTAGCCGCGATTCGCAACCGCAAAATCGGCTTCGTCTTCCAGGGATTCAATCTGCTGTCACGCACTACAGCACTGGAGAACGTGGAATTACCCACACTGTACGCGCACATCAGCAAAGAAGAAGGCAGAAAGCGTTCCGAGCAGGCGCTAAAATTGGTCGGTTTGGGCGACCGCACCATGCATTTTCCATCGCAACTGTCCGGTGGACAGCAGCAGCGGGTGGCGATTGCGCGCGGGCTGGTCAACCGCCCGTCCATCTTGCTGGCGGACGAACCTACTGGCAATCTGGACAGCCGCACCTCGGTCGAAATCATGGATATCTTTCAGAAGTTGAACAGCGATGGCTTGACCGTAGTGCTGGTGACGCACGAGCCGGACGTGGCTCAGTTCGCCAAGCGCAGCATTGAGTTCCGCGACGGCAAAATCCGCCGCGATGAATCGATCCACGACCGCCCTATCGCGGCAGACGTACTAAAAAATATGCCGACTTTGGAGGATTAGTACCGACGGCGTCCCCGCCGCCAAGAAGTATGAAGTTCAAATTGCGAATCACTTAGAAATTATCACCGGCCCAAATTGGCTAAATGCTAATTGCTAAGCGCCAAGTGCCCGATTTTAGGAAAGTCAATATGGATGTAATGGCAATCATTCGCATCGCAATGCGGGCTCTGGCCCGCAACAAGATGCGTTCCGCTTTAACCATGCTAGGCATCATCATTGGTGTCGGAGCTGTCATTGCCATGGTGAGTGTGGGCCAGGGTGCGCAGCAGCAGGCACAAGACCAGATTGCCGCCATGGGTTCGAACATGCTGTTTGTGGGATCCGGTACGGTCATCCGCGGCGGGATGCGCATGGGATCAGGAGCTACCAAGACCCTCATCTACGACGATATGTTGGCAATTCTGCGCGAAGCTCCAGCGGTGAAGGCAGCCGCTCCTGGCAGCCAAAGCTCCGCCCAAGTCGTCTATGGAAACGATAACTGGGCGACACAAATTAACGGTACCGAGCCGCAGTACTTTGATATCCGTACCTGGCCGTTCCAGGAGGGGACTTCATTTACTCAGGGCGATGTGGATATGGCCGCCAATGTCGCGGTCATCGGCGAAACCGTGCGCAAGAATCTGTTCGGAGCCACCGACCCCATCGGGGAGACTATTCGCATCAGCAACCTGCCATTCAAAGTAGTCGGCGTGCTTGCGCCTAAGGGAACTTCGGCGGCGATGGGTCAGGATCAAGACGATATCATTATCGTTCCCATTACCACCCTTCAGAAGAAAATCACCGGTCAGGACTGGCTGCGCTGGATCATGGTGTCCGCTGTCTCGCGCGATGCAAGTTACACCGCGCAGCAACAGATCACCAGCCTGCTTCGCGACCGGCACCGCATTCGTCCCGGTCAGGATGACGACTTCATGGTGCGCAACCTGGCTGACGTCGCAGATCTCGCCGATCAGCAGGCTCGACTGTTTACCGTGCTGCTGGCCTCGATCGCCAGCATTTCCCTGATTGTGGGCGGCATCGGCATCATGAACATCATGTTGGTCTCGGTGACCGAACGAACGCGCGAGATTGGAATCCGCATGGCAATCGGTGCCACCGAGGGCGATGTGCAACAACAGTTTCTGATCGAAGCCGTAGTACTCAGCCTGGTGGGCGGAGCAGTCGGAATCATGTCTGGGGTCGGAGCGTCCTACCTGATTACGCAGACTTTAGGATGGCCGGTGCTGGTCTCGCCCATGGCGATTGTGGCTGCCGTAGTCTTCTCTATGGCGGTTGGCATTTTTTTTGGTTTCTACCCTGCACGCAAGGCGG
>MNGW01000035.1 GCA_001918935.1 Acidobacteriales bacterium 13_1_40CM_3_55_5
GTGGAAATCCGGGTCTTTCTTACTTCGAGGGCTCGACTACGACCGCAGTTCCATAGGCCAAGACCTCAGTGACGCCCTGCATGACCTCGGTTGCGTCGTAGCGGGCTCCGACCACCGCATTGCCTCCCAGTTCGGCGGCGTGCTGCAGCATCAAGTCGAAAGCTTCAGACCGCGTCTTCTCGCAGAGATTGGTCAGCAGGGTTATGTTTCCGCCCAGGATAGTCTGCAGGCCGGCTCCAATCGTGCCGAAAATGGAACGCGAGCGCACCACGATGCCGCGCACCACTCCCAAGGTCCGGAGCACGCGGAATCCATCGATTTCGAATTGGGTGGTGACCATGTTATGCGCCACCATTCTTCCTGATGCACCGTAGCCTGTGGCCATGGAGTTTTTCCTTTCCTCGATTGCTTCAGCCTCGGCTCTTGGGTGAAGCCGCATCGGCACTTTATTCCAACTCCGCCGTAATAACAAATTCTTGCTCTTGCGGATCGTAGCGAAGGTGAAGAAGATTGGGCTTGCAACAGACCTGGCAGTCTTCCACATAGGTCTGAGTGCGCCCGGCGGATTCGTCAATGGTCGCATGGTTCCACTCGCCGCAGCCGCCGCACTGGAATACCGTTTCCATGGCGCAATTGTATTTTTAATTCGCAATCCGGATGGCTAATTTCATGAACAATTTGGAAATTGGAAATCGGCAATTGAAGGTCGCCTCTATAATGCTAGCTCGCTTGGAGGATCCATGATCTCTCGACGCCGCATTCTGAAGTTAGGCACGGCCGCCGCTGGTGCTGCTTTAGCGACTCCGGTTACGGCGGCTACGTCGGAAAACAACTGCACGGCACTGCCGCCATCGATTGCCAGCTTGACATCCATGAAGGACCAGGCCAAGCCGACTACGACTGAGGAACGGGGTGAGCGGCAGGAGAAGGCCCGTCGATTAATGGCTGATAACAAATTGGACGCCATCCTGTTGACGGAGGGAACTTCACTAACTTATTTCAGCGGAATCCATTGGGGAGGCAGTGAGCGCCTATTTGCCATGGTGCTGCCCGTGAAGGGAAACGTTTTCTATGTATGCCCGGCATTTGAGGAGGGTCGAGCCCGCGAGCAGATAGCCAAAGCTCCGGGCGCCGAACAAGCGGATGTTCGCATATGGCAGGAGGATGGAAGTCCATACCAGCGGGTGGCGCAAGGATTGAACGATCGCGGCCTCAGCACCGGAACCCTAGGCATGGAAGAAACCGTGCGCTTCGTTTTCAGCCAAGGTATCGGCAAGGCTTCGCCACAGATGAAAATTGCCAGCGCCACTCCAGTCACAGCCGGTTGCCGGATGATAAAGAGCAATCACGAAGTGGAGCTGATGCGGCTGGCTGCGAAGGTCACGCTGACCGCGTATGAAGCCGCATACCATGCCTTGAATCCAGGAATGACCAAGCCTCAATTGGAAGAAATGGTCGAAGCTGCGCACACTCGGCTGGGATTCTCAGGCAGCGCGGACGCGCAAGTGGGCGAATATTCCGCGTTCCCGCACGGATCGATCACTCCGCAGGTAATTCGCGAAGGCGCCATCGTGCTGATGGACGGGGGAGGCAATGTGGAAGGCTACGCGTCCGACATAACCCGTACATTCGTGTTGGGCAAGCCTTCCGACAAGATGAAAACAGTTTTCGATATTGTGCATCGCGCTCAAACCGCCGCGCTGAAAACTGCGCGTCCTGGATTAGAGTGCCAAGCCGTGGATGCCGCAGCGAGATCCGTAATTACTGATGCAGGCTACGGGCCCGACTACAAATTCTTCACTCATCGCGTGGGCCACGGAATGGGAATGGATGTTCACGAGTGGCCTTACCTGGTGCGAGGCAATACGACGCCCATGGCAGCCAATATGACCTTCAGCGATGAGCCTGGAATTTACATTCGTGGCGAATTCGGAATTCGCCTCGAGGACGATATGCACATCACGGAAAACGGCGCGGAATTGGTCACGCCACAAAGCCCATCACTCGAGCACCCATTCGAGAAGTAAATCGAGGAATTGCCTATCAATGTGACATTTCATCCGGTCCGTTCGGCTGTCGTCCTACTCTTGGGACTTCCACTTGTGATGTTGCTCGCTGGTGGAGTTGCAGCCATCACAGCTCATCACGACTTTAGCCGGAACATCTTTCGCGGTCTACGATGGGGGCTCGGCGCAGAAGTTGCATTCGTTTTCGTCATGGCCGTCGTGGGCGCGTCGTATCAAGCGATCAGCTCGATCCGGGAGCAGCGTCTTTATCCTCCTCCCGGAAAATTAGTGGATATCGGCGGCTACCGTCTGCACCTTTATTGTTCTGGCGAAGGCGGACCAACTGTCATTCTTGATTACGGACGCGTGGGCTCCTACCTCGACTGGTATCACGTGCAGCCACAAGTCGCGCGCTTTGCTCGAGTGTGCTCCTATGACCGCGGCGGCTATGGATGGAGCGATCCTAGTCCGAAACCGCGCCTGCCCAGCGCCATGGCCGAAGAGTTGTACACCCTGCTCACCAAGGCGGGAGAAAAACCGCCCTATGTGCTGGTGGGTCATTCATTCGGCGGCTTCGATGTGTTGATGTATGCGCACAAGTATCGGGACGAGGTCGCTGGAATCGTTCTGGTGGACGGTTCCCATCCCGACCAGCGCTTGCCTTTTCATTGGCGGGATAAACTTTGGCTTCGCATGATGCAGGTCACCGCTCCGTTCGGCTTGCCTCGCTGTCGTCGATGGTGTGGAGGGGGTCCAGCGGAGAATGCTTCAACCAGAACCGCGATTTTCTGCCGCTCTCATGTTTACCGGACAGATTATGACCAGTGGGCGGCATTTCCCAAGGGCGCGGAGGAAGTGCGCAGGTTGGGCGCACTTGGGGATCTTCCACTGCACGTGGTTTCGCGCGATCCGGATCGGAAACCGAGTTCCGACGATCCAACGTTCTCTACCCGAGAGCGGCACTGGCTCAAGCTGCAACAAGAATTACTACAACTCTCCAGTAATGCGACTCACACCATCGCGGCAGGCAGCGGGCATGACGTAATGACGGACAGGCCGGACGTTGTTGTGCAGGCGATTCGGCAGACAATGGAGAAAGCACGTAAGCGCTGGTTGGGATCGTTCTAAGGGACTACACATCCGGCACTGGCGGGCATCCCGGAAAATCCGGCATATATTTGTTGCCAATGTAGCCTAGATATTTGATCCCAATTTCGCTGGTAAAAAATCCGTCAGCGGTCAGGTTGCGCAGAAATGCGAAGAACGCTACGCCTTGGGCGAGGCTTGGATCTTTCAGTGCGTTGGCCCGATAAGCAATCGCGTCGAGGATTTCTTTCTGTTGCGGCGCAGCACAATCGAGATAGGGCTTTCCGTACCGATCTGTGCAGGTAGCATCCAGCCACATTAATCCGCCGCCTAGCTTCAACTGGTAATCCGAATTCTCGCTGGTGAGAAGATCGACGAACTCGGGAGCGCCCGCTTCGAGCGCGCCACCCGTGTCTCCTTCCGGAGGAATGATCGTCTGGCACAAAGATTGCAAAGTCTTATATTGCCGCGGCCGAAAGAATTTCGGAGTGTAACTTCCGCCAGGAGTTGCGGCTTTTTCAGCGTCTACCAGATGGTGGGCGTATTCGGCGGCCTGCGTTGGAATCACACGCAGCACCGAGCCTGCCATGGCTCCCATCGTCAATGACTTCAGGATGTCGCGCCGTGATACGGATTTCAGGCCCATGTTTGCCTTTCTATAAGTTGCCCTTCTTCGCCTCGCTCAATAGATATTCCGAAGCTCGCCACGAGAGTGCAAGAATAGTGAGGGTCGGATTCTTATCCGCATTACTCACAAATGCCGCGCCATCGGTGACAAAAAGATTTTTCACATCGTGGGCCTGACAATACTTGTTCAGCACCGACGTCTTGGGATTGCTTCCCGTGCGTGCCGTCCCGATCTCGTGAATAATGACGCCGCCATCGGCAATCCCATAAGGACGCGGTCCGTCCGCAGTAGCCGAGCTCAGAAACGTCCCGCCGCCGGCTTCGATGATGGAGCGAAACGTTTCCTGCATATCCTTCGCCATCTTGATTTCGTTATCGCTCCATTGCCAGTGGAAGCGCAGGACCGGAATGCCCCACTGATCGACCGTGTCCGGATCGATATCGCAGTAACAGTGCTCGTTGGGAATCATCTCGCCACGGCCTTCGAAGCCGATAAATGTTCCGTACATGCTGCGGCACTTCTGTTTCAGACTCGCGCCGTAGCCTTCGAACTCATCGCATACACCGTCAAACTCGCCCACACCTGGCATCGACCGGCCCCCATAGACTTCTATGTGATATCCGCGCAGAAAATCATTCTTGCGATCGAACTTCCACCACGGAACATAAACATGCATGCCGCCGACTCCGTCATGATTGTGCGGCGGAACTTTTTCCAGCTGAGGGAAATATCCGGTCCCTGAACTTCCGACGGTGTCAGTAAGATATCTCCCCACCACGCCAGATGAATTTGCCAGACCATCTGGAAAAGACGCCGAGCGCGAATTCAGCAGCAAGCGGGCGGACTCGCAGGCGCTGGCCGCAAGCACGAAAGCTTTGGCGTTCACACGCTTTTCTTCGCGCGAGGTCTTGTCAATGTAGTCGACAGCTTCGGCCTTGCCGTTCTTGCCCACCACGATTTCGCGCGCCATTGCGTTCGTGATGAGCGTGAGTCTGCCGGTGGCTTGCGCGGGCGGAATCATGACCTGGCTGGAGCTGAAATTCGAAGCCGTAACGCATCCCCGGCCACACTGAGCGCAATAGTGGCACGCCGGACGACCATTCAGCGGCTTGGTAAGGATTGCCATGCGCGACGGGATGCAAAGTACTTTTGCCTTGGCGCATGCTTTCTGAACCAATGTTTCCGTGCAGCGCGGTTTCGGAGGCGGCATGAATACGCCGTCGGGTGCGCTAGGAATGTTTTCCTTGCTGCCGAAAACCCCGATATAAGATTCGACCTTATCGTAATAAGGAGCGATTTCTTCGTAGGTGATCGGCCAGTCGTCTCCCATTCCATCCGTGGAACGAGATTTGAAATCGACGGGCGCGAAGCGGAGAGCGATTCGTCCCCAATGATTGGTGCGGCCACCGACAATGCGCGAGCGAAACCAGCGAAAGCGCGATCCAGGGGCCGAAGTGTAAGGCTCACCTTCAATTTCCCAGGCGCCATTGGGCGCCATGAACTCGCTATTTAACTCGCCCCTGAGTTTGCCGCCCACCCCCACCCCACGATGCGGAAGTTGGTAGGGCCATGCGAACATCTTGAAATCTTTCTCAGGATTCAGTCGCGGACCGGCTTCCAGCATGACTACGTTCAGCCCGCCGTCAGTGAGAACCTTTGCGGCTGCGCCTCCCGCAGCGCCAGATCCAATAATGCAGACGTCATACGCCTTAGCTGAACGGCTCACTTGCGCCATTTATGGTCTCCCGGAAATGCGCGGGTAAAAAAGCTTTAACGCGACAGTTCGTGTCTGAAGAACATTTCTAGAAACGAAGGCTCGCCAAATAGTCATAGCTCTTTTTAATACTCTCCAGCGGTTTTTTAGGATTGTCATGTTCGACGAAGTAATGTTTTATGCCAGCTTTGTCTGACTGGGCGAAAATTTTCTTCCAGTCGATGATCCCACTTCCGACTTCTGTCATATCTTTCATCGAGCTGCCAAAATCCTGTGCGCCGCCTGCGGTCACGGGCGGGACTCTCTTCACATCCTTGACGTGGACCAGCGGGAAGCGTCCCGGGTAGCGGTCGAAATATTTAAGTGGATCCTGGCCGCCGACCGTGATCCAGCACAGGTCCAGTTCCATCTTGACGAGGTTGGGATCACACTCGGTGAGCAGAAGGTCATAGGGTAATTTTCCGTTCACTGGCAGAAACTCAAACCAATGGTTGTGATAGGCGAACTGAATGCCCGCTTTCTTGCAGGCTTCACCGGCACGATTAAAAGTTTCCGCCGCGTGTTTCCATCCGTCCGGTTGCTTACGAATCTCTTCCTCAATCCACGGGTTCACAAGGTATTCATGGCCAACAACTTTGGCCGCCTCGATAACCTCCGGAAATTTCTCGCCCAGGCTTTTGTAATCGATGTGAGCGGAGGGGGCTGTCAGGCCGCGCCGATCCACGGCGGCGCGCACGTCCTTGGGTGAATGATCGAAATATCCGGCGAATTCCACTTCTTTGTATCCGATGGCCGCAACTTTCGCCAGTGTGCCATCGAAGTCTTGCTTCATCAGGTCGCGCACCGTATAGAGCTGCAACCCAATTTTGTCAATCTTGTGATCGTCGGCGGCGAATGCCAGGCGGCGCGTGAGCAGGGTAGCGGCGGTCATCGTACCCAGAAAAGTTCGTCGGTCCATTTAGAGTTCTCCTCGCTTCATTTGATTGACCGCGTAATCGCAGGCGCGAGCGGTCAGAGCCATGTAGGTCAATGATGGGTTAACGCAAGACGAAGACGCCATGCACGCACCATCCGTAACGAACAAGTTCTTCGCGTCATGCGCCTGGTTGTGCGCGTTCAGCACGGACGTTTTGGGATCTCGTCCCATGCGGGCAGTTCCCATTTCGTGAATGGTGAGTCCAGGCGCATTGTCTTCCACGAAGGGTTCGATCTCATGTGCGCCCGCGGCTGACAGCATTTCTGCGGCCGTAACCGACATGTCCTTCAGCAATGCGCGCTCATTGTCACGCCACTGAGCATGGATTTTGAGAACCGGAACGCCCCACGCGTCTACTCTTTGTTTATCCAGTTCAATAAAGTTGGCATGATTCGGCAAGCATTCACCGAAACCGTAAAAATCAAAATTCCACGGACCGGGAGTCTTCAACTTCTGTTTGAAATCCGCTCCGAAACCAGGCATATCCATGCCGCGTGCCCAAGTCTGTCGCCACCCTCCTCCCTGGAAACCGTATCCGCGAACAAAGGATGGATGTTTTTGCTTTACGTTGCGAAATCGGGGGACATAAATTCCGTTGGGACGATTTCCCAGAGTCGTGCGATCTTCATTGCCAGGAATCCGTCCTCTCGCTCCGCCGCCCATGCAATGATCCATCAGGTTGTATCCTAGCTCTCCACTGGAATTGGCAAGGCCATTGGGAAACTCAGTGGAAGTCGAGTTCAAGAGAATCCGCGCCGATTCGAGCGCGGAAGCGCACAGGAAGACAACGCGTCCCCGGAACTGTGTCGCCTGGTGAGTCTGTCCATCGATCACGCGCACGCCGGAGACTTTTCTACTTTTGGGATCAAAGATGAGGCTGTGTACGACGCTGTAAGGCCGGAGTGTCAACTTCCCAGTCGCTTGCGCAGCCGGCAGAGTGGAATTCAGGCTGCTGAAATAGGACCGTGTGATACAACCACGCGAGCACGGGCCACAGTAGTGACATGCCGCGCGTCCGCGATGGGCCTGAGTCAAAATCGCGCAGCGCCCGATGGTCATAACGCGCTCGCCGGGAAAATATTTGGCGACGGCATCCTTTACCACTAATTCCGCGCAGCTCATTTCCATCGGCGGCAAAAACCTGCTGTCCGGTAATTGCGGGAGCCCTTCGGCCTGGCCGCTGATGCCTACGAAATCCTCGACATAGTCGTACCACCGTGCGATATCCTGATAGCGAATGGGCCAGTCAATGCCCACGTTCTCCCGCAGGTTCGCTTCGAAGTCCAAATCACTCCAGCGATAGGTTTGCCGGCCCCATATGATCGACCGACCGCCAACTTGTCGTCCGCGGATCCACAAGAATGGTCTGTCGGGATCCATCGTGTAAGGATTTTCTTTATCATTGACGAAAAATTTGCTGTTCCACTCGTCCATTCCGGTGCACGTCTGCTGGACCGACTGATCGATGCTTACTTGCTTGCGCTCGCTCATGCCGCGAAAACGTTTTTCCCACGCGGGAACATGCTCCACATAATCTTTCTCCGGTGTGATGGGCCTTCCAGCTTCGAGAACCAGCGTTTCCAAACCCTTTTCGCAGAGTTCTTTGGCCGCCCAACCGCCGGTGATACCGGAGCCCACAACTATGGCGTCATATGTTTTCGTTGACATGATTTATTTCGAGGCCTCGGCTGACAAAGGGGCGCATCCAGCGTGGCGAGCAGGAATGATTTCTTCGTGCAATTCCTGCACGAATCCAATCTCTGAGGTGTAATAACCGATCAACGTAAGTTGTTTGATCATGGGGAAAAACAACTGCTTTTCCGCAAGCCGCGTGGTGAGCGCAATGTTCCTTGCGCGGCGTCTCCCTGTCGATGCCAATTTCACTTGTGACTCTTCATCCAGATCGTTGAGAATCTGAATCTGCTGTTTCTCGGAACAGTCTACAAAGTCTTTGCTGAACGAGCTCTGGCTGCGCCGATCGACATCCGCCAGGCCCGTCAGGAATGTGGATTTTTGTTCCTGGTCATACCATTCTGCGACAATCAAATCGATGAATTCATTTACCCGCGCAGCCTTGGCCCCTGGAGTGTCGGTTTGCGGAATAATCAATTCACTGATAGTCACCACGGTCGCGTTTTGGTGGGCATCGAGGGCCTTGAGCGCCGCTGTCTGAGGAAGTTGCTGGTGCACTTCCTGGAACAGCGAAAATGCGTCGCGGGAAACAAGCGGCAAAGTGGCAGCGGAAGCAAGCAGTCTCAGGGCTTCACGTCGTTGCATGCTTTATCCTCAATGACATCGGTGGGCAGATTATCCCGTCAACGGACAGTGGTCAATATCAGAATTTTTCACTGCAATGCGCTTACCGAGCGCAACGCCAGCTCCCGCGCACCACGAAGACTCGTGACGACATCTCCCGTCGGTTCAAATTCCATGGCCGCGTAGCGGTCATACTTCAGTTCCGCCAGTTTGCGGAAAATGTTCATGTAATTGATCTCGCCCGTCCCAGGCTCATGACGTCCTGGCACATCTGCGATATGCACTAGCCCCACTTCATTGATGTTTGTTTCCAGTTTCTTGATTAAATTTCCTTCGGAAATCTGCTCGTGAAAGAAGTCGTACAAAAACTTCACGTGCGGATTGTCCACTTTTCTAATGATTTCGAACCCTTCGGCCACTGATGTCAGGTAGTATTTCGGATTTTCTTCCTGATCAATATTTTCCAATAACAACGTGACGTTCTGCTTCGCGGCCAGGTCGGCAGCCCGTTTCAGAGCCTCGATACAAGCTTCGTGGTGCGCATCACGGGAAACACCCTCAACCCGATTGCCGGAAAGCACAATCACTGCCGAACACTCCAGCTTGTGGGCGACTGGGAAGAAATTCTGCAAATCTGTCAGGAATGCATCGCGCCCTCCAGGATCAGCAACTCCCTTCCAAACGCCGGCAGTGGCATCGAAAGTGATGCCCAGGGAGCGTTTCTTATTGTTCATCCGCCGGAAATCTTCGTCCGACCATTTTAAGAACTCATTGACCAGTTCCACAGCACCATAGCCTGCTTCTGCGACTTTCTCCAGCCGTTGCTCGAACGGGAGTTGCTTGTTAACCGTCCACAGCATGACAGACAGCTTGAAAGGTACGGTTGGCTTCACATCCGCGGCGGCATCCAAAACAGAATTCGCTGGAAGTGCCATCGAGAAAGCAGCCCCGGCAGCAGTTTTGGCAAACTCGCGACGGTTCATTAATTCAAGCTCGTGGTGTTCAGACGTCAACTCTGCAGTTTACGGCGACTCAAGCCGTGCCCAGCAATTCGCTGCGCACATTCTTGAGCACGTACATCGCCCGCTCCACGCCTACTTCACCGGGTAGAATCGGGTCTTCGTTCTCGATGCTGAGAATCCCCTGGTAGCCGACCTCCATGTAGGTGCGAACAATCTCTTCCCAGGTATTCGCGCTGTGCCCGTATCCAACCGCACGAAAAGTTTCCGAGGCCTGCGCCAGATCCTTGGTATCAAAAGCGAAGTTCAGGACACCGTACTTGGCAACGTTGTCCTTGAACATGACTGTGTCCTTCATGTGCGCGTGGAACAGGGCGTTGTTTTTGGCCAGTAATCGAATGACTTCCAGTGGATCACAGCCCTGCCAGAACAGGTGGCTCAGATCACAGTTGGCCCCGAGTTCTTCGCCTACTGCTTCACGGAGCTTGAGCAGCGTCATCGGGTTGTACACCACGAAACCGGGATGCATCTCGAGTGCCAGCTTGTGGACTCCGTGAGCGCGCGCGAATTTAGCGGCCTGCTTCCAATACGGAATGACTCTTTCCTTCCACTGCCAATCGAGAATTTGCGCATATTCGGGAGGCCAGCGATAGGTCGCCCAGTTGGGCATGGTGTCTGTTGGATTACCTCCCGGGCATCCCGAAAATCCGACGATGACGTCCACTCCGAGACGTTCCGCCAGTTGGACGGTGCGCCGGAATATCTCTGCATCGCGCTCCGCAATCTTTGGGTCGGGATGAACGGGATTACCGTGACAACTGAGCACAGCCACTTGAATGTTGCGGTCTTCAAACTTCTTTTTCCACGACCGCAGCTTGGCGTTATCGG